>JBFGTT010000366.1:0-4533 GCA_041565995.1 Rhodothermales bacterium | reverse complement strand
GGCAGGTAGAGCACGACGGCGGCGGCCGTCGAGGCGAGCTCCACGGCCAGGATGCCGGCGGCGATGAGGTAGGCGAAGAGCACGAAGTAGTCGAGCAGCGCGGCGATGACGCGGTCGCCGAGGCCCGCCGCCTCGAAGTCGATCTCGACGTTTTGCGCGGTTTGTATCCGCATTTCTTAAATGGAGGATTTTAGACAGGGTATATTAAGTTGTGGGGTATACGCGGTAGCTTTCAAAGCGACGCCCGACGAACGACGACCGAATGCAGGCGAAGGGGGCCGTCCGTCGTCTTGGAAGCCTTTCGCTTGTAGGTCACAACGTGGGTTATCTTAGGAAGTACGCCCGCGTGCCGATGACCCAACATAAGCAATCGGACGCCGGCGTGGAACGCTTAATCGGGCGCAGGTGCTCCCTGGACCCCCCGCAGCCCGGCTGCGGGCGCTAAAACAGCGCGGCTTTTTTTATGCGTGAAGTAGCTTTTTTACGGCAGAACGCGGAGAAGTGGAAGCAGTTCGAGGCCCTGCTGCGCCAGAAACGGCGCGCCGACCCCGACCGCCTGGCCGCGCTGTTCGTCGAGATCACCGACGACCTCTCCTACGCCCGCACCTTCTACCCCGAGAGCAAGACCACGCGCTACCTCAACGACCTGGCCGCCGACGTGCACAAGGCCATCTACAAGAACAAGCGCGAGGACCGCAGCCGCTTCCTGACGTTCTGGCAACGCGAGGTGCCCCAGGCCGTGCGGGACGCACGGCGCGAGATGACCCTGTCGCTGGCGCTGTTCCTGCTGGCCGTCGGCATTGGCGTGATCTCGGCGCTGGGCGACGACGGCTTCGCCCGGCTCATCCTGGGCGACGCCTACGTCAACATGACGCTCGAAAACATCGAGCAGGGCGACCCGATGGCCGTCTACAGGCAGGCCAACGAGCTGGACATGTTCCTGGCCATCACGTTCAACAACGTGCGCGTCTCGTTTCTGGCCTTTGCCCTGGGGCTGCTGGCATCCTTCGGCACGGCCTACGTCTTGTTCGTCAACGGCGTGATGCTGGGCGCCTTCCACACGCTCTTTTACCAGCAGGACTACCTGCTGGGGTCGCTGCTGGTGGTCTACATCCACGGGACGCTGGAGATCTCGGCCATCGTCATTGCGGGCGGGGCGGGGCTGGTGATGGGCAACAGCCTGCTCTTCCCCGGCACCTACACGCGGCGGCAGGCGTTCATGCGGGGGGCGCGGCAGGGCGTTAAGATCGTCGTGGGACTGGTGCCGGTGTTCATCCTGGCGGGCTTCCTCGAAGGCTTCGTCACGCGCTACGCGGAGATGCCGCTGCCGCTGAGCCTGCTGATCATCTTCGGCTCGCTCGGCTTCGTAGTGTGGTACTTCGTGCTCTATCCTTTGCGGTTCAACCCCTCCCGGAGGCATGGCAGCGGAACCCGTCATTAGGCTGCGGCAGGTGCGCCGGGGCGCCGACGTGCTCAACGACACGTTCCGGCTGCTGCGCCAGAACTACGCGGCGGTGGGCAAGAGCCTGCTGTTCATCGTCGGGCCGGTGGTCGTGCTCTCGTCGATGTCGGGGGCCATGATCCAACTCATCGGCTTCACCTTCAGCCCGGACGTAGCCTCGCAGGCCGAGATCATCTCGTCGGGGGTTTCGTTGCTGGTGATGGTGCTGGTGGCGGTCGTGCTCAGCCTCGCGGCGGGCGTGCTGGCGGTGGCCGTCGTCAACGGCGCGGTGGTGCTCTACCAGGATCGCGGGCCGGGCGGCTTCGACGTGCGCGACGTGTGGATGCTGGCGAAGGCGCGCTTCTGGAAGATCCTGGGGACCGTGCTGCTGCTGGGGTTGTGCTTCGCCGTGTCCCTCGTCATCGTCTTCATTCCGTGCCTGGGCGGGGTGGGCTACCTCGTCGGCGCGGTCTACTTCGCCGTGGCCCTCTCGCCGCTCTTTATGGTGCTCGTGCGCGAAGAGGTCGGCATCATCGACGGCATGCGGCGCAGCCGCTACCTGGTGAAGGGCCACTGGTGGCCGACGTTCGGCGTGCTGGCGGTGGCCGGCCTCATCTACCTGCTCATGGGTACGGTCTTCACGCTGCCCTACTACGTGGCGCTCTTCGTCACGGGGCTGCATACGGTGGAGGCCCAGAGCGTCAGCGCCGTCTACAGCCTGCTGCTGGTGGGCACGAGCGTGCTGGCCTCGGTGGGCAGCACGCTGCTCTACAGCATCCCGCTGACGGCCGCGTCGATCCAGTACTTCAGCCTCGTCGAGCACAAGGAGCGCACGGGGCTGCTGGCGCAGATCGAGGCGCTGGAGGCAGGCGCGGCGGAGGCGCCCCCGCCGCCTTTCTTCCCGGCAGACGGCTTCGGCGCGGCGCCGGGCGAGGGTGCCGCGTACGGCGGGGGGCAGGATGCATAAGGCCGCCCTGCTCGTGTGCGCGATCCTGGCCGGCGTGCCGGCGGCGACGGCGCAGCAGCCGGCGGCCCCCGACGTGCGCTACGATTCGAGCGCCGTCGTCCTCCGCACCCCCGCCCCCGACGCCCTCCGCGTCTACCTCGACGACCCCGCCTTCCGCTACGACCGCGAGCCGCCCGAACCCGTCTCCTGGTGGGACCGCTTCGTGGCCTGGCTGCGCGAGAAAATCTTCGGGCCGCTGGGCGAGATGAACCTGGGGCCGGTCCTGCGATGGTTCTTCTACGCGCTGGCCGCCTTCGGCCTCTTCTTCGCCGTCACGCGCCTGCTGCGCATGGACGCCGGCGGCGTCTTCTACGGCAAACGCAAGGCGCCCGGCCCCGCCTTCGAAACCGTCGAAGCAGACCTCCGCGAGATCGACTTCGACCGGCAGATCGACGAGGCCGTCGCCGCGCGCGACTTCCGCCGCGCCGTCCGCCTGCTCTACCTCAAGACGCTCAAGACCCTGGCCGTGCGCGAGCTGATCGACTGGCAGCGCGACAAGACCAACCACGCCTACGTCGACGAACTGCGCCGCCCGGCCCTTCGCCGCCCCTTCGCCGCCCTGACCGCCCTGTTCGAATACGTCTGGTACGGCGACTTCCCGGTCGATGAGGCCGCCTTCGGACGCTTCCGGGGCGCCTTCGCCCGGTTCGGAGAGCAGGTGCAGGAGGGCTGAGCCGATGAAGAAGCAGGAGCGCAAATACCTCGTCGTGCTGGCGCTGGCCTTCGCCCTGGCCGTCGCCGTGGAGGTCTTCAAACCGCAGCCGATAGACTGGACGATGAGCTTCGAGCAGGACGACCGCCGGCCCTACGGCAGCCTGATCCTCTTCGACCTGCTCCCCGAACTCTTCCCCGGCGCCGACGTCGAGGCCGTCTCGCTGCCGCCCTTCCTGGCGCTGCGCGACACCACGCGCACCGGCAGCAGCTACCTCTTCGTCACCCGGCACTTCGCGCCCGACCCGGCGGAGACGCGGGCGCTGATGGCCTACGCGGCGCGGGGCAACACCGTCTTTGCTGCCGCCTACAGCTTCGACGGCACCCTGGCCGACACGCTGCACCTGGCGACGGACTTCGACCTGCCGGCGCCCTCGCTCACCCCCGGCGACACCCCCGACGACTCGCTGCGCATCAACTTCGTCAGCCCGGCGGTGCGCATGGCGCAGGGCTTCGGCTATAAGCAGGGCGTGGCCGCCGCCTACTTCGAACGCTTCGACACGCTGCGCACGACGGTGCTGGGCGTCAACAGCCTCGGAGCGGCCAACTACGTCCGCGTCGAGGCGGGCGCCGGGGCCTTCTACCTTAGCACGGTGCCGCTGGCCTTCACCAACTACTACCTGCTCTACGGCGACAACGCCGGCTACGTCTACCGCGCCCTCTCGTACCTGCCCGCGCAGGCGGTCCGCTGGGATGCCTACCACAAGCCGGGCCGCAACACGGCCGCCACGCCGCTACGGTTCGTGCTGCAGGACGCCGCGCTCCGGGGCGCCTACTACGTGCTGCTGGCCCTCGTGCTGCTCTTCGTCGCCTTCGAGGCCCGGCGGCGGCAGCGCGTCATCCCCATCATCGCCCCGCCGCAGAACACGACACTGGAGTTCGTAAAAACCGTCGGGCGGCTCTATTTTCAGCACGGCGACCACGCCAACCTGGCCGAGAAAAAGATCACCTATTTTCTCGACTACGTGCGCACGCGCCTGCGCCTGCCCACCGGCGCCGTCGACGACGAGTTTCTCGCCCGCGTGGCCGAGCGCTCCGGCGTGCCCGCCGACGAGGTGCGCGCCGTCTTTGCCTGCATAGCGCAGGTGCAGGGCCGGGCAAAGCTCCCGGAGGCCGACCTGGGCCGCCTCAACCGCCTCATCGAAGGCTTCTACCGAAAAAGCAAAAGATGAAAACGTGACACGAGCGAAGCCACTGACGAAGTAAACGTAAAACGTAAGGGTGCCCGCCCAACCGTAGCAGCAGGCACCCTCACGTTTTACGCCCTACGTTTTAGGAGCAAACCCCTGCCTGCATGGAAACGCCTGACTTTTTCGAGAGCCGCATCGACCTCGCAAGCCTGCGCGGAGCCGTCGAAGCCGTGCGCGCCGAGATC
>JBFGTT010000365.1:0-4545 GCA_041565995.1 Rhodothermales bacterium | reverse complement strand
GGGGGATGGGAGAAGAAAAACCCGCCCCCATCCGCCCATACACAAACAGAACAAGCAGCCTTCAGCGGTCAGCTTGAAGCATCTTTCGCTGACCGCTGAAAGCTGATCACAGTTGCTCGAACGCAATCAGTTCAATCCGGGTATCTTCTTCCAGTTCGAGCACCACGCCGACGTCCGGGCAGTAAAACTTGTGCTCGAGCACGTCCCGCTCCAGCGGCGTGGTGTCCTCGGTCTGGATGCAATTGGTGAAGCTGCCGGCGGGCACCGCGTCGGACTCGTTGAGGCTCAGGACGCGGCCCCGGTCCTCGGCCTCGCCCGCGTAAAATTCCTGTTGATACGCCTGTCCCACCGTCGGCGTCGCCGGCATGATGATGCCGGCCAGCGCGCCGTCGACGCCGGCCTCCCAGGACCCCTCGGTGCTCACGACGCGCCCGTTCTCGATCTCTTTCGAGTCCTCACCCAGGTACCAGACGTTGCCGTCCTCGTCCTGCGCGTACCAGTCGAAGGTGTCCTCGATCAGGCTGCCGTCGAGGAAGACGCGGTCGCGTACGACGGTGGCCGTGACGCCCGCCACCACGCGCGTCTCAGCGAGCACCTCCACGACGATCCGCTCGAGCCCGTCTTCGGTCTGTCCTTCATACGTCCACACCGTGCCGGGCAGGAGCGGAAAGTAGGTATGGGTGACGCCGGCCTGGAATTTCGACGGGTCGAACGGTACTTCGTACGTGATGACGAAGGTGTCCTCGGGGGAATTGGAGTCGCAGGCCGTCAGGCCGCAGGCTGCGAGCACGAGGAGGCCCATCAGCAGGATACCACTTCGCATGGAGGTCCTCTCAAAAAGGTTGGTTAGGGGTTCGCAGATGTCAGGCAGGAGGGTAGGGTAGCCTCTCGTCCATCGAGCCTGCCCCGGACCTGATCCGGGGGACCTGATCCGGGGATCCGGGATCCTCTCGTCCATTCGTCCATACGTTCCTCCCCGCCCTCCTGTTCACCGTGCGCCCGGATCCGCGTGGATCACCAGGTTACCCGGAGGGAGAGCGTGGGGATGAAGGGCGTCGAACGGCGCACGGAGCGGACGAAGGCGCCGCCGGCCTCGTCGTAGCGCAGGCTCCAGTCCCGCACGTTGCGGCGGTCGAGCACGTTGAGCAGGTTCAGCCGCGCCTGAAGGCCCAGGCCCGCGATCTCGCGCGAATAGGCCACCCCGACGTCCCACTGCGAGAAGGCCGGCAGGCGGTGGGCTTCGGGGTCCGAGAGGTCGAAGGGGGCGAAGAGCGGCGTGTTCGGGTTGGGTTCGAGGTAGTCGTAGTACGCCTTCCGGAAGCCCCAGGAGCGCCCGAAGACGCCCTGCCAGCGCAGCGTGGTGCTCAGGTGCGCCAGCGGCGCTACGTCCAGCGATACGTAGAGCCGGTGCGGCGTGCTCCAGGGCACCGCCAGGAAGGCGCCGTCGAAGCGGTTGGCCACGCGGCGCCGGGCCACGGCATACTCGTACTGCGCCGCCAGGCGGGTCGTCCGCGTCGTCCGGTGGATGGAGAGGGCCGTTCCGTAGGCGTACCCGGTGGCGTCGGTGAGCACGCTGGCCGAGGCGTCGGCAGGCGGCGCCTCGGCGACGGCCTGGCCGGCGTAGTCGAGCACGAGCAGGTGCGGGTGGTACTTGTAGAAGGATTCGACGCTGAACTGCCACACGGCGTCCGGCATGTAGACGAGCGACCCCGTCGCGTGATACGCCCTCGGCGGGCTGCCGTCGACGCCGATGGGCAACCAGAAACGCACGCTGGGTACCAGGGCCGAGGCGCTGTAGGTGGCTACGTCGAACTGGTTGATGAACTGCCGGTACAGCCCCGCCGCCGCCCGCAACGCCCAGGCGCCCCATCGGCCCTCCGGATGATCGTACTGGAAGGCCAGGCGCGGCTCGGCGTAGACGCTCCGCAGCGCCGGCAGGTAGGTCAGCCGCGCGCCCAGCGTGAGCGTGGCCCGGTGGCTCAGGGCCATCCGATCCTCCAGAAACGTGCTCAGGCGCCATTGGGCGGGCTTGCGCAGGGCCGGGTTGAAGGCCGGCCGGGTGCCCAGCGGATCGAGCGAGAGGGCCACTTCGCTGTCGGTGTGGACCGCCGCCACCTCCCCCGAGAGAAAATGCCGCGCCGTCGCCGCGTAGTTCCACCCGGACCGCAGCCCTACCTCGGTGATGTCGTTGAAGTCTTCGAACGCCGGCGGATCCGGACGATTCGGGTCGACGACCGAAAACGGCGACCGGTCGAAGGGATGGGCGAAGGCGTAGCTGCTCATCCACAGCCCGACGCTGGCAAAGGTGCGGCTGCCGAGCACGCCTTCGTAGCGCAGCTGGCTGGTCGTATTCGTCCAGGCGTACTCGTCGTCCACGTCTACGATCGTCGCGGCGGCCTCCGTGCGAGGCACGGTACGGCTCCGTGCGTAGCCGAAGACGTTGCGCCCGGTGTAAAACGACGCGTGCACGCTGTGCAGCCCCGCCAGTTGAAGGCGCACGGCGGCGTGGACGTCCGACACGCCGACCTCGACCGGGGCGATGGCCTCGGTGTCCGGGGGCGTGGCGTCTCCGGGCACCCCGCCGGCAGCCCGCAGGGCGTCGACGAGGAAAAGGTCGGGGGTGCTCCAGGTCCGAAAGAGCGCCTCCAGACGCCGGGGCTGGTAGAGGGTCCACAGGCCGGTGCGCGCGGCCGCCATCCACGAGGCCTGGAGCCGGCCCGCCTTCGTCGTCTTGCCGCTGAGCCGTCCGTTGAGGCTCAACGGGTCGATCTGGACCACCACCTCCCTCGGCTTGGCCGGCGCGATGCGATGCGCTACCTCGATGACGCCGGAGAGGTGGCTGCCGTGCGCGGCCTCGAAGCCGGCTTTCTGCACCGTGATCTGCTGGACGGCAAACGGGCTGAACGGCCCGATGAAGCCGCCGTTCTGGATGGGGACGAAGACGGTCGCGCCGTCGAGCAGGAACTGGTGCTCTCCGGAGGCGCCGCCCTGCACGTGCACGTCCGAGAGCGCGTCGCCTACGCGTACGCCCACGATGGCGTCGATGTCCTGGAGCACGTCGCCGGTGCCCGGCGCCTGCGCCAGCTCGTCGGCGCTACGGCGCCCCCGGCCCAGGTCTTCGGAGGGCAGCCGGCTCGTGAAGCCGCTGATGACCACTGGCGCCGTCAGCACGGTGCGCGGCTCCATCGAGAGCGCGACGCTGCCGGGGGCTTCCGGGGCTACCCAGACGGTGTCGGCCTGGTCGTGGTAGGCCACGTGCGTCACCACGAGCAGGTGCGGCCCCGGCTTGAGCGCCGCGAAGGCGAAGCGGCCGGCCTGGTTGGTGGCCGTCCCGGTGCCTTCGCCGGCCAGCAGCACGTTGACGTTGGCCAGCGGCTCGCCCGTCTCGGCGTCCGTCACCCGCCCGGCCAGGCGCCCGTACCGGGGCCGGGTGCGCGGCTCGGCGAAGAGCACGTACGTGCCCGAAGAGAGGCGGTAGTAATCGAGGCCGGTGCCCTGCAAGATGCACGCCAGGATCGGCTCTTGCAGCTGCTCGCGGGCGTGGCAGAACGTGGTCTTGCCCTCGACGAGTTCGGTCTCGTAGACCAGGCTGATCTGCGTCTTGTCGATCAGCGCGCCCAGCGCCTCGCGCAGGGGCACGCCGAGGAGCGCGAACGTGTAGCGCGCCTCCTGCACCGCCGGGGCCGGGCGCGTCTGGGCCGCCGCCGGCAGGGCATAACTCAGGCAGGACACTCCCGCGAGAAGTGCCAGCAGACGAACGGGCATCGTCCTGAAGCCCCTCAGGACGCTAGTCTGGGCGCCGATGCTCATCAAAAGCGATCCCCTTGGCCCTTGGCTGCGCTATGGAAGAAGCGGGGCGTAGATTTCGTATCCGTTGGACGTCTCCCGGTAGTTGAGGCCCAGTGCCACCGTCACGTCCCGGATGACGGCTTCCGCGCTCGACGGGCTGCGCCAGGCCAGCGTCAGCCGCCGCTGGCGCAGCGAAAACGGCTCCACGGCCACGTCCACCGCAAAGCGCCGCTCCACGTCTTCGAGGATGACGCCGAGCCATTGATCCTTGAAGACGAGGTCGCCCCGGCGCCAGGCCGTGGCCCACCCGGCGGCTACCGTATCCGGCGGAGGCGCCTCCCGACGATCCGGCAGGATCCGCCGCGTCTGCCCCGGCGCCAGCGCTACGGCCCGCTCCGGGCTGCCGGCGGGCGCCAGCAACACGCGCCCCGCCTCCAGCGTGACCGCCGTGCCGGGGTCCATGCTCCGAGGCCAGGCCCGCACGTTGAAGCGCGTGCCCAGCACGGTGATCTGTGCGTTGAAGGTGCGCACGACGAACGGCCACTCCACGTCCGCTACGTCGAAGAAGGCTTCGCCGTCGAGGTGCACGAGGCGCTCCTGCCCGAATCGACGGGCGTACCGCAACGTGGTTCCGCTGTTGAGTTCGACCTGCGAGCCGTCCGGCAGCGTCACGGCGAGCCGCTGGCCCGGGACGGCCGTCTCGACGACGGGACGCAACCACAGCGCCACCCCTACCGCCACGCCGACGAGCAGCGT
>JBFGTT010000364.1:0-4548 GCA_041565995.1 Rhodothermales bacterium | reverse complement strand
GCCATGGGTTTGCCCGTGTGGCGGCTGATGGTTTCGTAGGAGCGGCGTTCGAGCAGGCGCATGCGCGCCACGTCGCTCAGAAAGGCGGGCAGCGACCCGATGGCCGCGCGCAGCGTGCGCTTCACGACGGTGTCGTCGTGGGCTTTGTTGGCGTCCTGCTCTTCGGCAACCAGGCCGGGTTCTTCGGTGTCGAGCGGGACGAGGCCGCGCCGGGTGCGCAGGTAGTTGACGAACGTATTTTTGCAAATGGTGCCCACCCAGCCCGTGTAGCGCTCGGGTTGCCGCAGGTCGGACAGATGTTCTTGCACGTCGTCGAAGGCGTTGGCGACGAGCTGATCGAAGCACAGGGGTGCCTGCCGGTTCGAGGGCGCAAACTTGATCAGGAAGTAGCGATAGATAAAGCAGTACGTCCACAGGTCCACGAGGTGTTTGTCGGTGGCCGTCGGGTGCCGGTGCCAGCGCACAAACGTCTCGTTGACCTGCGCGGTGTCGTCCAGGTGGAAGGGTAGGTACTCGGCGACGGTGCGAAGCGAACGGAGTGTCATGGCAAGAAAACGCAAACGTAGGGGAGCCGGGCCTTTGCGCAGCACGCCGCCGGTATGAAGGGGATGGCCGCGTGCAGGCCGAGGCGTTGGGCACAGGGGGCACATCTGCCTTTTCGCCCTGCGCGTCTACGTACTACTTCGACGTGCCGCCGGGAATCGGATCATCGGCGCACCAAAAAAAGCGGCTGCGGGCCGTCGGAAAGGGGGCGGCGCCTGTCAAACGTTACGAAACCATGAACGCGCGCGCCGAAACGCGCATAGAAAGCGGCACATTTTATATATTTGGCAAAGAAGACAGCCAGCCGGGCGTCATCCTTCCAAAGCAGGGCGGGGCGCAGCATGGAAGACAAGCAGCACGAGATCACACGCTTGCTTCAGGAGGTGAGCAGCGGGAACCGCGAGGCTGTCAACCGGCTGTTGCCGCTCGTCTACGATCAACTGCACCGGATGGCGCACCAGCAGCGGCTGCGCTGGCAGGGCCAGGACACGCTCAACACCACGGCGCTCGTCCACGAGGCCTACCTCCGCCTGGCCAAAGGCGCCGAACTCGACGTGCAGAGCCGCCTGCACTTCCTGCGCGTAGCGGCGCGGGCCATGCGCTACATCCTGCTCGACCACGCCAAGGCCAAGAGCCGGCAGATACGCGGCGGCGACTTGCAACGGGTGCCCTTCGACGAAGCCCTGGCCGTCAGCGAGGAGGAAGCCGAAGAGTTGATCCAGCTCGACGAAGCCCTCAGCCGCCTCGAAGAGATCAACGAACGCCAGAGCCAGATCGTCGAGTGCCGCTTCTTCGGCGGGATGACCATCGAGGAGACGGCCCGCGTGCTGGATCTCGGGACGGCCACGGTCAAGCGGGGCTGGACGATGGCGCGGGCCTGGCTCTACCGCGAGATGCGTTCTACGCCGCCGGCCTGAGGCCCGAGCCGGCCCCGCCGCCCCACGACGCGCCCACGAAGCTTATCTCGACGATGGACCGATGGAACGAGGTGGAGGAGCTTTTCGGAGAGGTCCTCGCACGAACCCCTGAGCAGCGCGAGGCGCTGCTGGAGGAAGTAGCTGCCCGCGATCCGGCGCTGGTCCGGGAAGTCCGCTCGCTGCTCGACGCCCACGCCGCCGCCCCCGACTTCTTCGCCGGGCTTGCGCGCCGGTTCGTCTCGCCGTTGATGTCGCAGTTCGACGACGAGCCGCCGCCGGCGCGCGTGGACCCCTACCGCCTCGTGCGCGAGATCGGACGCGGCGGCATGAGCACCGTCTACCTGGCCGCGCGCGACGACGGGCAGTTCGAGCAGCAGGTGGCCCTCAAACTGATCCGCTCGGGCACCGCCGCCGGCGAGCGCCAGCAACGCTTCCTCGACGAGCGCCGGATCCTCGCCTCGCTCAACCATCCGCACGTGGCCCGCCTCTACGACGGCGGCGTGCTCGACGACGGGCGGCCCTACTTCGTGATGGAATACGTCGACGGGCTGCCCATCGACCGCTACTGCGACGCCCACCGCCTCTCGCTCGAAGCGCGCCTGCACCTGTTCCTGGCGGTGGCCGGGGCGGTGCAGTACGCCCACCAGAACCTCGTCGTTCACCGGGATCTCAAGCCCTCGAACGTGCTCGTGACCGCCGCCGGGCAGGTCAAGCTGCTCGACTTCGGCATCGCCAAAGTGCTCGGCGGCGAGGCCGAGGCGCCGGCGGCCTCGCTGACGCAGACGGGCGAGCGCTGGATGACGCCCGAGTACGCCGCTCCCGAACAGATCCGGGGCGAGCGCGTGACGACGGCCACCGACGTCTACCAGCTCGGCGTGATGCTCTACCGGCTGCTCACCGGCCACCGCCCCTACCGCGTCGGCAACACGTCCACCTACGAGATCGAACGGGCCGTGTGCGAGGAAGAGCCGACGCGCCCGAGCGCCGTCGTGACGCGTGTGGAGGAGCTGGCCGCCGGCGGCGCGACGGTGCGCATCACGCCGGAGTCGATCTCGCAGACGCGCGCGACCGAGTTGCCGTTGCTGCGCCGCAAGCTCTCGGGCGACCTCGACGCCATCGTGCTCAAGGCGCTGCGCAAGGAGCCGGAGGAGCGCTACGCCGGCGCCGAAGCGTTCTCCGAAGACGTGCGGCGCTACCTGGAAGGGCGGCCCGTGGCGGCCCGCCGGGGGTCGGTGACGTACCGGGCGCGCAAGTATCTGAGCCGCCATCCCTGGGGCGTGGCCGCCGCCTTCGGGCTGGTGCTGTTGCTCGTCGGCTACGCCGTCACGGTCACGGTGCAGCGACGGCAGATCGCCCAGGAGCGCGACCGCGCTCGCCTCGAAGCCGGCAAGGCCGAGCAGGTGACCGCCTTCCTGATCGATCTCTTCGAAACCGCCGATCCGAACCGGGCGCAGGGCGAGACCGTCACGGCCCGCGAAATCCTCGACCGAGGGGCCGACCGCGTCCGGCAGGAGTTGCGCGGTCAGCCGGCGGTGCTGGCCGAAGCGCTCAGCGCCATCGGGCAGGTCTACGAAAAGCTGGGCCTCTACGACGAGAGCGTCGTGCTGCTCGACTCGGCCCTGACGCTGCGCCGCCGCATCTTCGAGCCGCCTCACCCGGACCTCGCCGAAGGGCTGTTCCTGCTGGCCCAGGCGCGCGACAACATGGGCACGTTCGAAGCCGCCGAGGCCCTCCTGCGTGAAGCCATCGCAATGTGGCACCAGCTGCCGGACTACCGGCCGCGCGAGGCCGAGAGCCTGGCCGAGCTGGGCGTGCTGCTCAAACGGAGCAAAAATGATCATGCCGCCGCCGACTCGCTTTTGCGCGCCGCGCTGGCCCTGCAACGCGCCGCGCTCGGCAACGAACACGAAGACATCGCCGCCACGCTGAGCGCCCTCGGCGCGCTACGCCGCGACCAGGGCCGGCTGGCCGAGGCGGATTCGCTCTACGGCCTGGCGCTGGCAATGCACCGCAAGCTGCTCGGAGAAAACCACCTTGAGATCGCCGGCACGCTCAACAACCTCGCCCTCGTGCGCGAGGAACAGTACCGCTTCCGGGAGGCCGACTCGCTCTACAGCCAGGTCCTCGCCATATACAGCCGCCTCGTCAGCAACGATCATCCCGACGTAGCCAAGACGCTCAACAACCTGGGGATGCTACGCCGCAGGACGGGCGATCTCGACGGCGCCGAGCGCCTCCTTCGGCAGGCGCTGGACATCAAGCTGCAGCGCCTCGACGCGTTGCACCCGAGCCTGGCCCTGGCCTACTTCAACCTGGCTTCCGTGCTGCACGACCGGGGCGATTACGAGGCCGCCGAACCGCTCTATCGCCGCTCCGTCACCATCGACAGCACGGCATACGGGGAAGTGCACTCGGAGGTAGCTATAGACCTGGCCAGGCTGGCTATGGTGCTGCACGACAAGGGGGCGCTGGCGGCCTCGGAGGCGGTTTACCGACGGGCGCTCGACATCGGGCAGCGCGCGCTGCCGGAAGGCCACGTGATCCGATCCACCATTCTGCTCGGCTATGGCCGCCTGTGCGTCGAGCAGGGCCGGGTGCGCGAAGCCGGAGCCCTGCTGGACGAGGCCCTGGCGATCCGGCAGGCGCTCCTGCCCGAGGGGCACTGGGGCCTGGCCGAGGTGCAAGAGGCGCAGGGTGCGCGCCTGGCAGCGCTCGGTCGGTTCGAGGAAGCCGAGCCGCTGCTGCGCGAGAGCTACCAGGTGCTGGCTGCCAGCGGAGGTCCCCGGCTCACGCGACGCGCGCTCCGCGACCTCGCGCGGCTCTACGAAGCCTGGGGCCGCCCGGCGCAGGCCGCCCGCTACCGCGCCCAACTCGCCGACGGCGCCTAAGTACATTCACGGAGGATATTGGGGTTTGGCGTCGCGTGAAACGTGAGGGTGCTTCGCTGCGACGTGGCTAAAGGCTCCCTCACGTTTTACGTTTTACGGCGTAAGTGTCAGCATCTTTCGGTCACTCGACACACATGTTAGCACAGGTCATTCTCAGCGGCATAGGGCCTCTCGGAATCCCCTTCACCAGTACCCTGAGG
>JBFGTT010000363.1:0-4551 GCA_041565995.1 Rhodothermales bacterium | reverse complement strand
GCACCTGCTGGCCGCGTCCGAGGAGGCGTTTGCGCAACTGTTTGCGTTTGATCACGGCCAGGATGAGCGGCACCACGATGGTCTCGCTTCGCTGCATCAGCGCATGCTGGAGGCCGGGGTAGACGTGCACGCCTTCGAGGATCAGCGAGACCTGTTCGCCTTCGGCCCGCTTGAGCACGCCCTCGATGCCCACGGCCACCTCGCGCGCCTGCGTCAGGTAGCCCTCGATGAAGTGCGATTCGAAGGACACCTGCCCGTCCTGCCTCGACGGCAGCGTCTGCCAGGCCTGGAACGACGAGGCGTGCAATTCGGGCAGGAGCCGTTCCGGGATCAACAGGCGCATCACTTCGCGCAGCATGTCGGTGGACTGCGTGCGGACGATGTTGAGGCGGTGGGCGACTTCCGAGCCGATGGTGCTCTTGCCGCAGCCGGTGGTGCCGCCGATGAGCACGAACAGCGGCCGCCCGCTGCGCGAGAATTCGACCCAGACCAGGTACCGGTGCGCCATCTCCGGCGGCTCGTGCTCGATCAGGTATTCGTAGGTGATGCGGGCCAGGTCCGTCGAGGTGATTTCGGTGACGCCGCCGGCGAGCAACTGCCGCTCGATTTCCGAGGTGATGCTATAGCATTCGTCCCTGGGAAAGGCGCATATTTCCAGCGACTGCGAGAGGTGCCCCTTCGAGAACGGTTCGGGCTGGCCGTCGAGGTCGATGACCTGGACGGGCATCGGCGTCTGGGGGCCGTGCAGATAGCGTTCCAGGACCTCCTTGTGGTCGCCTTTGTCGAGTTGCCGTACAACGAGGGCGCTCAGTTCCTCCGTGCTGATCTCGGCGTCGGAGGCGAGGCTGTTGCGAATCTTGTTGGCGATTTTGTAGGCTTCGGCGAAGGGCAGCCCGGCGTCGCGCAGCGAGCGCGTCAGGATGCCCCGCAGGAAGGGAACGCGGGTGTTTTCGTTGGGATCGATGACACTGATACTCATGGGCCTGTCGGCTGGGAGGGAACGTACCAGGCGGCGGCGGGCGGTTCCGGCGGCCTTCGTGCGGTATCAACCTCCGGGAGTGCGGCGAAGTTCGATCCGGCCTGATGAACGACGATAGACGAGGGACGATGGACGACGAGCCGGAAGCAGGCTGGGAGGTCGAGCGCAAGTTCCTGGTGGCCGCGCTGCCGCCCGGCCTGGAGGGCGTGCCGCGCCGGGCGATCCGGCAGGGCTACCTGGCGCTGGCCGAAGACGGCACGGCGGTGCGCCTGCGTGGCACAGACGACGGCTTCTTCCTGACCCTTAAGCAGGGCGTGGGCCTGCGCCGGCGCGAAGTCGAAGTGGCGCTGACGCAGGCGCAGTTCGAGGCGCTCTGGCCGCTGACCGAGGGCCGGCGCCTCGAAAAAATCCGCTACGAGATCCTGCGCGAGGGCCACACCCTCGAACTCGACCGCTACGGCGGCGCGCTGGCTTCGCTGGCGACGGTCGAAGTCGAGTTTGCGTCGGTGGCCGAGAGCGCCGCCTTCGCGCCGCCGGCCTGGTTCGGCCCGGAAGTCACGGACGACGTGCGCTACAGCAACTACCGCCTGGCCGTCGACGGGCTGCCCGGCGGGTGAGGCAACGTATGGACGTATGGACGTAAAGGTAAAAAATAATCGTCTCCTCGTCCTCTCGTCCTTTCTTCGGCTCGTCGGTTCGTCTCAGGCTTCGCGGGGCAGGGCGGCCTGCACTTCGGTCCAGAGCGTTTCGAAGGCCCGGGCGGCTCGGCTGCGTCGGTCGTAGCTGGGCAGCGGCGCGCGGCGCAGGCCCATCCGTTCGACGGCGCTGGCAAACGGGATGGCGGTCGTCAGGAAGCCGTCTTTGCCGTCGGCGTAGGCTGCCAGGACGTCGCGGTGGAGTCGTTTTCGGCGGTCGGCCATGCAGAAGAACGGCAGCAGCAGCGGGGGCCGCCTGGCCCGGTCGTGCAGGTAGGCGCGCACCTGGTCGAGCGTGCGGAGCGAGAGTGTGGTCGGGACGACGGGCAGCAGCAGCACGTCGGCGGCGAAGAAAACGCTGTCGAGCAGCGTCGAGAGGCTGTCCGGGCAATCGAGGAAGAGGTAGTCGTAGGCTTTCGTGAGCGGTTTGAGGAGCTTGCGGACGCGGCGGGTGGGCTTGCGGGCCGCGTCGAGCGCCTGGTCGAGCGTGCGGTAGGAAAAGTCGGCAGGCAGCAGGTGGAGGTTGTCGAAGTCGGTGCCCCGGATGGCCTGATCGACGCGGCCTTTGAGCAGGCGGCGGGCGCCGCCTTTGACGCGCGGCTTGATGCGGTAATAGAAGCTGGCGGCGCCCTGCGGGTCGAGATCCCAGAGCAGGGTGCGGTAGCCGTCCCGCGCGGCCAGGTAGGCGAGGTTGACGACGGTGGAGGTCTTGCCCACCCCGCCTTTGAGGCTATAGACCGCGACCACACTCATGCGTCCGGGCGTACGGCTTCGGCGTCGGCAAAGAGTTCGGCGTAGCGCTGCTGGATCTTCGGGGCGGCAAACCGGGCGAACTGCCGGACGGCCTGCTTGCGGGCGGCCTCCTGGCGTTGTTCGAGGAAGGCCGCCAGCCGCCCCATGGCCAGGAACGTCTCGGCGGGCGGCGGCGCCTCGGCCTGCATCTGGCAGGCGAAGTCGAGCAGGTACTGCTGGTGCACCTCGAAGTCCTGAAAATCGCCCAGGATGTCCTGCAAGCGTTTGAGCGCGCGGATCAGGGGCCGGACGGCGGCGGGCCGGTAGAGGCGCTGGAAGAATTCCAGCAGGTAGCGCAGTTTTTTGCACGTGATCCGCAGCCGGTGCAGCGACTCGGCTTCCGGCTGCGCGCTGCCCCGCACCGCTTCGCCCTGCCTGATCACCTTGCGATAGACCCACCAGATCCGCTCGGAGGCCACCGCGAGCAGCGGGCGCCCGGCCTCCGGCGACGGCGGCACCTCGGGCGAGGGCGTCTCCAGGAAAGCGCGCCAGTCCCGGCGCAGCGTCCGGTAGCGCGGCGCCTCCAGCACTTCGACGAGGCGGGCGTGCTCCCGGGCTTTGCGGCGCGGCAGGTAGGCGCGCAGCGGCGCCAGCGCCGCGCGCACCGGCGGCGTCAGCGCCTGCTCGTAGGCGTCGAGGCGCAGCAGGTACACGTCCAGGTCGCGCGGGGGGCCGGTGGCGCGGCCCAGCCAGGCAAAGTCGGGGCGGAAGCGTTGGCGGACGGGCGCGGGGAAGACCTGCTTGAGCTGGCCCAGCAGCGCGCGCGTGCGGCGCACGGCGATGCGGAAGTCGTGCAGAAACTCGGTGTCGAGGTTGGCGCGCAGGCCCGGCTCGTTGCGCTCCATCGTCTCGAGCAGGACCAGGAGCATGCGGCGGACGGCCTCGTCGGCGCGCAGGGCCGGGTCGAGGTCGACGTCGATGCGGGCGGCGTCTTCGTCCGGCGTGCGTCCGAGGGCGGCGAGGGCGGCCAGGAGCGGATGGCGCCGGTGGGGCGGCAGGGCGAGGTCATCGCGGAGAAAGCGGCAGAGCGCCTGCCGGGCTTCGTCGTAGCCCCGGACGGGGGTGACGCGCAGGCGGGCGTCGAGCGTCGCCTCTCGTGCGGAGCCGGGATCCGTCGCCGTGGCGTCGGTTTCGAGGTGAAGGCGGGCCGTCGTCTTTTCCTCGTCGTCGAGCAGGCGGAAGACGCGGGCGCGGGAGCGCACCTCGGCCACGGGCAGCAGCGCGCGGTGTTTGAGCACGGCGGCGAGGGCGTCGCGGCAGGCGCCTGGCGGCAGGTCGCGGGCGAAGCGGGGGGCGGCCTGTTGCGGGAGCGAGAACCGGAGCGTCTGGTCGTCGAGGCGTTCCCAGCGCAGGAGCGTGCGGCGGCCGGTGGTTTCTTCGAAGAGCACGTCGCCGGCGCGGTAGAGCAGCCCGTCGAAGCTGTCGAAGTAGCGGCGGGTGCGGCGTACGGCCCGCCCGGCGCGCAGGCGGAAGCGCCCGCGCAGGGCCGCCAGCACGGCGTCGAGGTCGGCGCCGGGAGGCACGCCGAAGCTGCATGCGCCTTGCGGTATGTCCGTCGGACCCCTCTTCGGCATCGTCCTCAGCGCCCTCGCCGGCTGCTCGCTACGTCATCTTCTTCAACAACTTGCGGGCTTTTTGGAGGTGCCCGTCGAGCCGGCGCAGTTGTTTTTTGAGCTTTTTGGCGGGCTTCCCGGCGGCTTTTTTTTGCTTGAGGCGTTTCTTGAGTTGCTTACGCTGCCGCTCCAGGTGCGCCACGAATTTCTCGAACCGCCGGGCCGTCTTTAGCTGCTTGAATTTCTTGACTTTTTTCTTATCCCCCACGAACTCTCGCGCGGCCTCGACCAGCCGGGCGACCGCCTTTTGCAGGTCTTTGCCCGGCGCTTCGGCGGGGGCTTCGGCGGGGGCTTTTTCCGTTGCCGGGGGCGCTTCGGGGGCGGCCGGCGCGACGCCGTCGGGGAAGACGGCCATGCCTTTTTCCCGGAAGAGCCGGCGCCAGCGCAGCACGCTGGCCGTCGAGAGGCCTACCTCGCGGGCGACCTCGGCGGTGGGCTTGCCCTGGTGGTAGAGCAGCAAGAGCCGGGCGCG
>JBFGTT010000362.1:0-4555 GCA_041565995.1 Rhodothermales bacterium | reverse complement strand
TCGAAGGCCGCTCCGGCATGACCATCGGCGACCAGCAATATACCATCGCGCCGGGCGCGGTGATCTTCGTACCGGCCCGGGCCGAGCACCGCTTTCACGACATCGAAGAAGACGTGCAGTTGCTCGTCTTCTTCTCCGAAGCCGACCCCGCACCGTCCGAAGAATAAACCGCCACGCTCCTTATGATCAGCCTGCGCAACATCACCAAGTCGTATTCGCACGGGTTCAGCCGGACGTTCGTGCTGCGCCGCGTCAGCCTGGACGTGGCCGAAGGCGAGTTCATCACGATCATGGGGCCGTCGGGGTCGGGTAAATCGACCCTCTTGCACATCATGGGAATGCTCGACGAGCCGACCAGCGGCGAGTACTACTTCATGGGCGAGCCGGTGCATTCCTTCAGCGAACGCAAGCGCACCGACCTGCACCGGCAACACCTCGGCTTCGTCTTCCAGGCCTATCACCTCATCGACGACCTGACGGTCTACGAAAACCTGGAGACGCCGCTGCTCTACAAGAACGTCAAGCGCGCCGAGCGCCGGGGGCGGGTGGCCGAGATGCTCGACCGCTTCAACATCGTCGCCAAAAAAGACCTGTTTCCAAGCCAGCTATCCGGGGGGCAGCAGCAGCTCGTAGGGGTGGCCCGCGCGCTGATCATCGAGCCGAGGCTGATCCTGGCCGACGAGCCGACGGGCAACCTGCATTCGAGCCAAGGCGACCAGATCATGGAGCTCCTTCGGCGGCTCAACCAGGAGGACGGCGTGACCATCATCCAGGTGACGCACAACCGGAAGTACGCCGCCTACGGCCACCGCGTCGTCGAGCTGCTCGACGGCCGCATCGAGGCCGACCGCGCCACGCTCCGGGAGGTGGCGGAGGAGGGCTGAAAGCTATGCTGAAGAATTACCTCAAAATCGCCCTGCGGCAGTTGCGCAAGCAGAAGATGTACGCCGTGATCAACGTCGTCGGTTTGGCGATGGGGCTGGCCTGCTGCACGTTCATCGTCCTCTACCTGCTCGATGAACTCAGCTACGACCGCTTTCACGAAAACGCCGAGCGCATTGTACGCATCGTGGAAGACCGGGTGGAGGAGGGGCAGGAGCACCGCCTCGCCGTCACCTACGGCCCGCTGGCGCCGGCGATGAAGCAGGACCTGGCCCTCGTCGAACACGCGGTGCGGCTGCTGCCCTACAGCCTGCTCGTCAGCCGGGACGCCGCGCACAAATACCAGGAAGACGGATTTGCCTTCGTAGACTCGACCTTCTTCGAGGTGTTCTCCTTCACGCTGCTTCAGGGCGAGGCGCGCACGGTGCTGGCGAGGCCCTTCTCTGTGGTGCTCACCGCCTCGACGGCGCAGAAATACTTCGGCGCGGCGAACCCCGTCGGCCAGACGCTGACCGCGCGCGACGACCAGGCCACGTACGACTTCACCGTCACCGGCGTCGTGGCCGACGTGCCCGCGAACACGCACTTCCGTTTCGACTTTCTGGCCTCCTTCGCCAGCATGCGGACCCTCTACGGCACCTGGGTCGACGATCCGCGCAACTGGGAGCATCCGCCGCTCTACACCTACGCGTTGCTCACCGAAGGCACCGACCCGGCCCGCCTGGCGGCCCAGATGCCCGACTTCGCGCGCCGGCACATGGGCGCGGACCGCGCCGCCACGCGGAGCCTCCGCGTCCAACGGTTGACCGACATCCGCCTCTTTTCCGACCGCGAGAGCGAACTGACGCCGGGCAGCGACATCGCCTACGTCTACCTCTTCGCGCTCATCGCCTTCTTCATCCTGCTGCTGGCCTGCATCAACTTCATGAACCTGGCCACGGCGCGCGCCACGGGCCGGGCCAGAGAAGTGGGCATGCGCAAGATGTTGGGGGCGGCGCGGGCGCAACTGGTCCGGCAGTTCCTGGGCGAGTCGATGCTGACGGTGGCGCTGGCGCTGATGCTGGTGGTCGTGCTCGTCGAGGCGCTGCTGCCGTTGTTCAACGCGCTTTCGGGCAAAGCGCTGGCGGCAGGCGTGCTGGTCCACTGGAGCGTGCCGCTCGCGCTGGCGGCGACGGTGGTGCTGGTGGGCGCTCTGGCGGGCAGCTATCCGGCCTTCTATCTCTCGGCCTTCCGCCCGGCGCGCGTGCTCAAGGGCGGCGGGGCGATGGGCGGCCCGGCGGCCTCCCGCTTTCGGCAGGGTCTCGTCGTCTTCCAGTTCGTCATCTCCATCGCGCTGCTCATCGGGACGGCGGTGGCCTATCGCCAGTTGCACTTCGTGCGCAACGAACGGCTGGGGTTCGACAAGGAGCAGGTGGTGCTCGTCCCTCTGCGCGATCAGGACAACCAGTTCCATCACGAGACGCTCAAGCAGGCCTGGAAGCAGCTTCCGGGCGTCGAGCACGTGACGGCTTCTTCGGGGATGCCGGGCCTTGGCGGGGGCATCTACGACTTCGCCGTCTTCCCCGAAAAGGCCGCGCAGGACAGCCTGCAAATGATGACCCTGACGGTGGATCACGACTACGCCGAGACCTACGGCCTCGAGATCGTGGCCGGGCGGGACTTCTCGGAGGACTTTCCGACCGACGCCACCGAAGCCTTCCTGCTCAACGAGCGCGCGGCGCACCGGCTCGGCTGGACGGACCCGGTCGGGCAAAAACTGACGCTCCAGGTGTGGTTCAACGGAGAGGTGCGCAAGACCGGCACGGTCGTCGGCGTCGTCCGAGATTTTCAGTACCATTCGCTGCACCGCGCCATCGACCCGACGATCCTGCACATCTTTCCCAACACGTATTACAACGACTATCTCTCCGTCCGCCTGCGCCCCGGCGACCTGCCGGCGACCCTGGCCGAGTTGGAACGCGCCTGGACCCGGTTCAACCCCGAACGTCCGTTCGAATACACCTTCCTCGACGAACGATTCGATGCGCTCTACCGGGCCGACGCGCGCTTGAGCGGCCTCTTCGGCGTCTTCGCCGCCCTGGCCGTCGTCATCGCGTGCATGGGGCTGTTCGGGCTGGCCGCCTTCAGCGCCGAGCGACGCACGAAGGAGATCGGCGTGCGCAAGGTGTTCGGCGCCTCCGTCGGCGGCATCGTGCTGCTGCTCTCGAAGGACCTGCTCAAACTGGTGGCGCTGGCCTTCGTCGTGGCTACGCCGGCGGCCTACGCCGCCATGCAGCGCTGGCTCGACGATTTTGCCTACCGCGTAGACCTGTCCTGGGGGATCTTTCTGACGGCGGGCCTGGCGGCGCTGGGCGTGGCGCTGCTGACGGTGAGCTACCACGCCGTCAAGGCGGCGCTTGCGGACCCGGTGAAATCGCTGCGGTACGAGTGAGGCGAGCACGGACGGGGGATCAACAGGGCAGACGACGGACGACCGCGAGCCATGAGCCAGATTTGCATCAACGTCCCATCGCTTCAGATCCAGCAGACCATCGACGTGGCCGTGACGGTCAACGGCCAAAAGCGCGTGATGAACTACCGCGTCGAGACCTTCGCGTGGCCGGCGGATCTCTCGGCGGAACGCCGCATCGAGCGCCTGCGCGCCTTCATCGGCAGCTACGACGCCGGCTGGGAGCTGGTCCAGATCGGCCCGGCCGCCGGCGGCCTGATTCCCGTCATGTTTCGGCAGCGGAGCGCGCCGAGGGAGCAGGCCTGAAAAGCGTCCGCTAAAAACCAACCGCCATGCTGACGAACTATCTCAAGATCGCCCTGCGCACGTTGCGGCGGCACCGGGCCTACTCGTTCATCAACGTCGCCGGGTTGGCCGTGGGCATGGCCGCCGCCGTGTTGATCCTGCTGTACGTGCAGGACGAGCGCAGCTACGACCGGTACCACGTCCACGCCGACCGCATGTACCGCCTCGTCACGAGCACGCAGAGCAGCACCTACGAGGCCATCGCCAAGGTGCCGGGGCCGTGGGGTCCCGCCGTGCTCGAAGACGTGCCGGAGGTCGAACGCGCGGTGCGCTTCCGCTTTCTCAACCAGACGCTCGTGAGCCGGGGCGAGGCCCGTTTCTACGAGAGCGGCGCCTTCTACGCCGATGCGTCGGTCTTCGAGGTCTTCAGCTTCCCGCTGCTCCGGGGGGACGCGCAGACGGCCCTGGCGGCGCCCGGCAGCGTCGTGCTCACGCAGCGCATCGCCCGCAAATACTTCGGGCAGGAGGACCCGCTGGGCCGCACGCTCACCTTCGACAGCCGGCGCGAGATGACCGTCACCGGCGTCATGGCCGACGTGCCCGCCAACTCCCACTTCACGTTTCCCTTCCTCGTCTCGCGCGCCAGTGAGACCGACTCGCTGCAATACGACTGGGTGCGTTTGCAGTACTACACCTACCTGTTGCTGAAGGAAGGCGCCGCGCCCGAGGCCGTCGCCGCCAAGGTGCCGGCGGTGCTGGCGAAGCACCTTGGCCCGGAGCGCGCAGCCGACTACAGGCCGCGCCTGCAAGCCGTCACCGGCATCCACCTGCACTCGGCGCTGTTCCGGGAGATGGCGCCGAATGCAAACGTCGCCTACGTCTACCTCTTCTCGGTCCTGGCCTTCTTCATCCTCCTGATCGCCTGCATCAACTTTATGA
>JBFGTT010000361.1:0-4558 GCA_041565995.1 Rhodothermales bacterium | reverse complement strand
TGCACAACCACGTGCGCGGCCTCTCGCCGCACCCCGGCGCCTGGACCTGCCACGGCGAGACGCTGCTGAAGGTCTACCGCACGCGGCAGGCGGCAGGCGCAGGCACGCCCGGCACGGTGCTCGAAGCCGGCCCGCGCCTGCTCGTGGCCTGCGGCGAGGGCGCCGTCGAGGTGCTGGAGCTTCAGCAGGAGGGGCGGCGGCGCCTGAAGGCGGCGGCGTTCCTCAACGGCTACGACCTGCCCGCCGGCGCGCGCCTGGACTGAGACGCGGGCCAAACGCGACGGATCTGCAACCGCGCTGTAATAATCCGGACAAGCGTTGACGAAGACGTTTCGCCGGGGACCACCGGCGGCGCCTGACCCGTTAAGCCTTCGATAGCTCGATCCGACGGAACGCAAACGCAACGGCAAGATAGACGCATGAACCTCGAAAATACCTTCAGCAACCTCGTCGACAAGCTGGCCGGCTGGCTGGAAGGCTTCATCCTGATGCTGCCCAACCTGGTCGTGGCCGTGCTCCTCGTGGTCGTCTTCTGGCTGGCGGCGCGGCTGGCCCGCCGGCTGATCCTCCAGGTGATGGAGCGGGTCTCGTCCTACCAGCAGGTCAACAAGCTGCTGGCCACCGCCGGATACGTAGCGGTGCTGGCGGCGGGCACCTTCATCGCCCTGGGCGTGCTCGACCTCGACAAAGCCGTCACGTCGCTGCTGGCGGGCGCCGGCATCATCGGCCTGGCCCTCGGCTTTGCCTTTCAGGACATCGCGGCCAACTTCATCTCCGGCATCCTGATGTCCATCCGCCGGCCCTTCACCGAGGGCGACATCGTCAAGACCAACGATTATTTCGGGACCGTCGTCGACGTGAACCTGCGCTCGACCTACCTGCAGACGTTCCAGGGGCAGCTCGTGGTCATCCCCAACAAAGAGGTCTTCCAGAGCCCGCTGATCAACTACAGCAAGACGCAACGGCAACGCATCGACCTGCGCTGCGGCGTGGCCTACGGCGACGACCTCGAACAGGCCGAACAGGTGGCCCTGGAGGCCGTTCGCTCCATCGACTACCGGGATCAGGACCGGGACGTGGACCTCTACTACGAAGACTTCGGCGACAGCTCGATCAACTTCGTCGTCCGCTTCTGGATCGACTTCCACAAGCAGACCGACTTCCTCAAGGCGCGTAGCGACGCCATCAAGCGCATCAAGCGCGCCTTCGACGAGAACGGCATCACCATCCCCTTCCCCATCCGCACGCTCGACTTCGGCGTCGTCGGCGGCGAGAAGCTCAGCGAGGTGCTTCCGCAGCACCTCTACGCGCCCAACGGCGCCGTGAGCCGGGCGGCTTCGTCGTAGGGGATGCCGCCGGGCCTGGCACGCGGATGACGCGGACAGGGCAGATCGGCGCGGGTGAAACCATCCGCGAAGATCCGTTGCCTCCGTGTCATCCGCGTGCCATTTTTTGATGCTACCGCCGGCGGACCAGGCCCGGCAGCGCGCTGCGAAACCGCTGAAAAACGGGAAGATATCGGATTCGAAACACATCGCGCGCTGAGCCATTACACATCGTCTGTAAAATCTCGCCGAAATATGGGCGGCGCGATGCATCAGACCTCTGGCGCGGTGTAGACTGCACCGGGTCCTTTCGCACCGCCTGCGCTCGACGCCATGCCTGCCAGCTCCCTTCCCGAACGGATCGGTACGCCGCCGTTCGTCAACCCGTACCTCGAGACGCTCGACCGCATGCAGCGGCAGCCGGTGCGGCCCGAGCAGCTCACCGCGCGGGCGCAGGCCCTGCTGCGTGAGCGCTGGGGCGCCTCCGAGCGACGCAGCGAGGCCGCCTTTGCGCACGGGGCCGTCGGGATGCTGGCCGGCCACACCAACTACTTCGACGGCTTCGCCATGCTGCTGCCGCTGCAGCACGGCACGGCGGTCGCCCTGCGCGAGGCGACGACCCCGCACGCCCGGCTCACCTTCGAGGGCAGCGACCAGCAGTGGACGTTCGACGCGGCGACGGACGGCGCCCGGCGGGACCAGCCCGCCTGGACGTGCAGCGTCGAGGCGCTGGTGCGGCGCCTGGCGGCGGGCCGCCCCGTGGAGGTGGCCGTCGTCAGCACCATCCAGGCCGGCTGCATCGACACCTACCTGGCCGCCCTCGGCGTGGCGACGGCGCGCGCCCTGCAAGCGCTCCTGGCCCTGCCCGAAGGCACCGCCGAGGTGCTCGGCCAGGTCGGCCAGGCGCTCGTCGCGTGCATCGAGATGCCCTTCAGTGCGGCCTACACCGTGGCGGCGGAGGCCGCGCGGCCCGGCAGCTTCACCCTGGTCGATGCCGGCACCGGCGAGCACCTGCCCGTCGAAGCCCCGGCGCGCGACGTGCTGGGCTGGGGCCTGGTCGACGTCGGGCGGGCACGGCTGCCCAGGCCGGCGCCCGAACGCGCGCGCCGTGCCCGCGCCGAGGAGGCCGTGGCGACGCTCCGGCAGCACGGCTTCGCCCAGCTCGGCTCGCTACGCGACCTCGAACACCGCGACCTGCAACGCGCCCTGGGGGTGCTGCCTCGCCGCCTCAAGCCTGTCGTCCGCCACCTCGTCACCGAAAACCGCCGCGTGCAGAAACTGGTCGTTGCCGCCCGCCGTAGAGACTGGCAAATGTTCGGCACGCTGCTGCAGATGTCGCACGCTTCGTTGCGCGGCGACTGGAAGCGCACCAACGACGCGTTGGACTTCGTGGTCGAGCAGGTCGAAGCGATGAGTCTCGACGGCATGTACGGCGCCTGCGTCACCGGGCGCGGCAGTTGCGTGCTCGTGCTCGGGCAGCCCTTCGTCGTGCCCGACGGCCTCGACCGCATCGCCGCCGCCTTCGAAGCCCGCTTCGGCTACGCCCCGCAAACCGTACTGCTCTAGCCTCACCACCCTGCCCTCTTCGCCAACCGACGGTTGCATGAACCAGTTCGACCTCGCGCTCGTCAACGAACGAATCTCCCAGGAGAGCGCCTTTGTCGATGAATTGCGGGCCGAGATAGGCCGCGTGGTGGTGGGGCAGCGCTACATGGTCGAGCGCTTGCTCATCGGGCTGCTGGGCGCCGGGCACGTGCTGCTCGAAGGCGTGCCGGGGCTGGCCAAGACGCTCACCGTCAGCTCGCTCGCCGGCGGCATCGGCACCCACTTTCAGCGCATCCAGTTCACGCCGGACCTGCTGCCGGCCGACCTGCTCGGCACGCTCATCTACAACCAGAGCGAGGGCAGCTTCTCGATCAAAAAAGGGCCGATCTTCGCCAACATCATCCTCGCCGACGAGATCAACCGCTCGCCGGCCAAGGTGCAGAGCGCGCTGCTCGAGAGCATGCAGGAACGCCAGGTCACCATCGGCGAGACCACGTTCAGGCTGGAGGAGCCGTTCCTGGTGCTCGCCACGCAGAACCCCATCGAGCAGGAAGGCACCTACCCGCTGCCCGAAGCCCAGGTAGACCGCTTCATGATGAAGATCAAGGTGCCCTACCCGACGCGCGAGGAGGAGCTGGAGATCATGCGCCGCATGGCCCGCACGGGCCAGAAAGCCACGGTGCGCCCCGTCGTGCGGCCCGCGCAGATCCTCACGGCGCGGGCGGTGCTCAACGAACTCTACATCGACGAGCGCGTCGAACAGTACATCGTGGATCTGGTGATGGCCTCGCGCGAGCCGGCCCGCTACCGCCTGGCCGACCTGGCCCCGCTGATCGACTTCGGCGCCTCGCCGCGCGCCACGATCAACCTGAACCTGGCCGCCCGCGCGCACGCCTTCCTCGAACACCGCGCCTACGTCACCCCCGAAGACGTGCGGGTGATTGCCCTCGACGTGATGCGCCACCGCGTGGCCATCACCTACGAGGCCGAAGCCGAAGAACTCACCAGCGAAGACATCGTCCAGCGCATCCTCGAAACCGTCGAAGTTCCCTGAGGTCGAGATGCGGATTTCCGAGTGCGGATTGTGTTGCTCGTAGCACCCAATCCGCCCTGCGCAATCCCAATCCGCAATGGCAAGGTGGGTCGCATGCCGAAAACGTTCCGGAAGGAGTCGATCACGGTGGCTTTCATAGTGGAGCAGCTCCGGGCCGCCGTCGGAGTGCAGGTCGAAGACGTCAACGAGGCCGACCCCACCGCGCGCCTGGTGACCGAGAGCAACCTGCACCGGCCCGGCCTGGCGCTGGCCGGCTACGTCGAGCTGTTCACCTACCAGCGCGTGCAGATCCTGGGCAACACCGAGAACCAGTACCTGCGCCACCTGGGCGAGGCGGAGCGCCAGGCCGCCTTTCGGCACCTGCTCCAGTTCTCCATCCCCTGCATCTTCCTCACCGACGACAACCAGCTCGACCCGGAACTGGTGACGATGGCCACCGAAATGGGCGTGCCCGTCTTCCGCACGCCCGTGCCTTCGACGCGCTTCATGGCGTTGCTGCGCGACTTCCTGCACGACCAGTTCGCCCCGCAGCAAACCATCCACGGCTCGCTCGTCGACGTCTACGGCATCGGGCTGTTGCTCTTGGGCAAGGCCGGCATCGGCAAGAGCGAAGTGGCGCTCGACCTGGTCGAAC
>JBFGTT010000360.1:0-4568 GCA_041565995.1 Rhodothermales bacterium | reverse complement strand
CTGCGCCCGCCCTGCTCTTCGGCGCCGGCGAGCGCGGCATCCCGGAAAGCAGCCCGGCGCTGGGCATCGTCGGCTCACGGGATGCCGACGAGCAGGCGCTCGCTTTTACGCGCCGGGTGGCCCGACAGTGCGCCGCCGAAAGCATCGCGGTAGTTTCCGGCGGCGCCAAGGGGATAGACGAGGCATCCCTGCTCGCGGCGCTGGAGGAGAGCGGTACCGCCCTTGCGGTGCTTGCTGAAGGCATTGCCAGGCCGGCGGTCTCGAAGGGCTATCGCAGGCACATCGCCGAAGGGCGCCTCGTCCTCGTGTCCCCCTTCCATCCCGGGGCGCGCTGGACCACCGGCAACGCTATGGGTCGCAACAAGCTCATCTACGCCTTGAGCGACTGGACGCTGGTGGTCAGTTCTTCCACGCGGGGCGGCACCTGGAACGGCGCCGTGGAGAACCTAAAAAAACAATGGGTTCCCCTGCTGGTCTGCCTGGACGAGCACGTCCCGGAGGGCAACCGGAAGCTGGCTGCGATGGGCGGCCTCTCGCTCCGGGCGGAAGCTTTGCGCCGCAGTTCTTCGCTGCTCGACCATCTCCAGGCGCTCACGACGGCTGTTGCATCGGGCAACGGCACGCCGGATCTCTTTTCGGGCCTCGACACCACGCCACCCACCCCTCGACCCGGGGCCGGGCAGGCAGCGCAGCCTCCTGACGCACACGTTGCCGGTACAGAAGCATCTGGAATCGTCGAGGCGCCAAGTGCTGTTCAGGTAGGCGAAGAAACACAAAGACCGGCGGATGGCCCTCCATCTGTAGAAGAAGCCGCCGTTGCGTACGACGGAGCAACCGCGACGCCTGAGTCACTGATCGGCGATCTTTTCCAGGTAGTGTGGCCCTCGCTGGCGATGGCTTTTCAGGAAGAACTAAGGGACCGTGATCTGAGCGAGACGGCGGAGCGATTCAACGTGCAAGTAGCACAGTTGCGCGCCTGGATCCAGCAGGCCCTCGAGTTAGACCTGTTAGAAAAGCGGACGAGGCCGGTCCGTTACGTGCGCAGGGAGGCCAGGTGATGGATATTGGCATTCAATGGCTATCCGCCCGCCTCGTCCTCGAAGTGCTGGTAGCCGCCGAATTCGAGCGGGAGGACGGCGCCCTCCGGCGTCTGCACGCGCACGCCCTCGCCGGCGTCGGTACACTGCCCCACGGCCACGAACGATTCGGGGTCCAGCTTTTCGAGTTGGCCCGGCGGCAGGGCGAAGAGCAGTTCGTAGTCCTCGCCGCCGAAGAGGGCGTAGGTGTCTACGTCTTCGCCCAGCAGGTCGGCCACGTCGCGCGTCTCGAGGGCGATGGGCAGCGCGGCGGCGTGCACGAGCGCGCCGCACCCGCTGCGGCGGCAGAGGTGGTGCACCTCGGAGGCCAGCCCGTCGGAGACGTCGATGAGCGCGTGAGGACGGACGCCGCGTGCGGCCCAGTCTTTGACGGTCTGCACCTGCGCCAGCGGCGCCAGCTGGCGCTGGATGACGTAGTGGTAGCGCGCCAGGTCGGGCTGGTAGGCGGCGTCGGCTTCCTGGAGGGCGCGGCGCTCCCGGAGCATCACCTGGAGGCCGGCGTAGGCCGCGCCCAGGTCGCCCGTGACGCAGAGCACGTCGCCGGGCCGGGCGCCGCTGCGGTAGACCACGTCGGCCTCGGCTGCCTCGCCGACGACCGTCACGGCGAGCGTCAGGAAGCGCGCCGCCGTCGTGTCGCCGCCGACGACGCTCAGGCCGTAGGCCCGCGCCGCCTGCCGGAGGCCCCGGTAGAGCGCCTCGATCATCTCGACCGAGACGTTGTTGGGCAGGCCGAGCGCCACGGTGGCGTAGCGCGGCAGCGCGTTCATGGCCGCCACGTCGCTCACGTTGACCGAGAGGGCCTTGAAGCCCAGGTACTCCATCGGCATGAAGGCGCGGTCGAAGTGGACGGCCTCGATCAGCGCGTCGGTCGTCAGGACGTGCACGCGCCCGGCCCCGACGCGGTAGACGGCGGCGTCGTCGTCGATGCCGGCCAGCACGTCGGCGTCGTCCGGCTCGCCCAGGACGGCGTGCAGGCGGTCGATGAGGGCGAATTCGCCCAGGTCGCTGATCGAGGTGTAGGCGTCGGACATAAACTTTCAGCGGTCAGCTTACAGCGGACAGCTTACAGCGGTCAGCCGAAGATGCTTTACGCTGCTCGCTGTTCGCTGATCGCTTACAAAGGCAGGCAGATCTTGCCCAGCAGCGTGCCGCGTGCGGCGCCGGTGGCCGAGGGCAGGTTGGTCGCTACGCCGTTGATCGTCTCGTGGGCCAGCACAGCGAAGCAGAGGGCTTCCTTGGCGTCGGCCTCCAGGCCGTAGTCCTCCACCGCACGCACGGCGATGGGGGCGAAGCAGTCGGACAGCTTGTGCATCAGGAAGCCGTTGTGCCGCCCGCCGCCCGAGACGATCAGCACGTCGAGCGCGTGGCGTGGGCGGACGAAGCGGGCGTAAGCCTGGTAGACCGACGCCGCCGTCAGCATCGTCGCCGTCGCCAGCACGTCTTCCGGCGGCAACCCGCGCGCCCCCTCCAGCAGCCTTTCGACGAACGCCGCGCCGAAGCGTTCACGCCCGGTGGACCTGGGCGGCGGCTGCGCAAAAAAAGGATCCGCCAGCCAGCCGGCCAGCAGGTCGTTGTGGATGCGCCCGGCGGCGGCACGCGCGCCGTCGTCGTCGAAGGGTTGATCGAAGAAGTGCCGGGCCAGCGCGTCGATCACCATGTTGGCCGGGCCGGTGTCGAAGGCCAGGACGGCCTCCGGGCCGCCGGCGCCGGGCAGCACGCTCAGGTTGGCGATGCCGCCCAGGTTGAGCAGGCCGCGCGCCTGGTCGGGATCCGAGAAGTAGACGTAGTCGAAGTAGGGCACGAGCGGCGCCCCCTGGCCGCCGAGGGCCACGTCGGCCACGCGAAAGTCGCCCACGACGGGCACGCCCAGCAGGTTGGCCAGCGCCGAAGGATCGCCGATCTGGAGCGTCGAGGTCACGGGCAGGCCGGCGCAGTCGGCGTCGTCGGGGACGTGGTGCACCGTCTGCCCGTGCGAGCCGACGAGGTCGAGGTCGGCCAGGGTCAGCCCCGCCGCCGCGGCGGCCCGGCGGACGGCCCCGGCGTAGGCGAGCGCCAGGCGGACGTTGAGCTGCGAGAGGTCGTAGACGGAGGAGGTCTGCGGCGCCGAGTTGCGCAGCAGCAGCGCCCGCAACGCCTCCTCGTACGGCACGCTGACAAAGGCCCGCTGCTCGATCCGCAGCTTTTTTCCGCTGCCGGCCAGGCGCGCCACCACGGCGTCGATGCCGTCGAGCGAGGTGCCGCTCATCAGGCCGGCCACCAGGCGCGTCTCTTTGGCCCGCAGGCGCTCGAAGGGATGCATGTTTTTGGGAGCGAACGAAGCGCCGACGAGAGGACGAAAGATGCTTCGTCGTTTGCTCGACGCGGCGGTTCGTCATCAATCCGGGAAAGGCCTTAAGCGTAAGGCCGTTGCCGCCGTCAGGAATCTTCCTCGGACGCTCCGTCCTCTTCGGAGCCGGCGACGTGGGCGCGCATCTCGGCGGCCTGCTGGAGGAACCGGTCGGCGTCCTCGGGCTGCTGGCGGGCCAGTTGCTCGTAGACCCGCGCGGCTTCGAGGTACTGATGCTGCGCGGCGTAGATGCGCGCCAGCGTCTCCGAGACCACGTCGTCGATGTCGTCGTCGAGGTCGGGCGGGGGCATCACTTCGAGGTCGGCGTCCGGCACGATGCGCGCCGACTCCAGCTTGTGGATGAGCTGGTCGAGGTCTTCGGCGGGCGGCTCCTCGACCGGGGCTTCGTCGGCTTCTGCGGCGAGGTCCGCCTCGGCGGCGAGGGCCTTCCTGGCTGCTTCGAGGCGCGCCTCGTCCACGTCTTCGGCCGTCGCAACCTCCCCGGCGGCCGCGTCGTCCGGCGTCGAGGGTTGCCCCTCGGCCTGTTTCTCGGCGATCAGCCGTTCTATTTCGTCGTAGATGGAAGCCGGGTCGTCGGCAGGCGCCTCGTCCTCCGTCGCGGCTTCGGCCTTGGCCGCTTCGGCTTCGGACTCGGTGAGCGCGGCCTCGGCTAGCGCCAGCGTCGCTTCGGCCAGCGACATTTCTTCCTCGCCGGTCGCGGCGGCTGTTTCCTCCCAGGCGGCAGGCGTCTTCTCGCTCTGCGGCGGCAGCGTGAAGGGGTTGAACGAGGCTTCCAGGGCCGCTTCCAACTCGGCGTCCAGTTCCGCCTGCAAGTCCAGGTCCATCGTCAGCCGGTCCACGGCGGCGGCTTCCGGGGCGGGGACGTCGGTGAGCAGGTGCCGGAGGCCCTCGCGGACGGCCGGGCTGTTAGGCATCAGGAAGTGCGCCTGCTGCCAGGCTGCCCGCGCTGCCTCCTGCTCCTGGGCGGCCTGGCAGGCACGGGCCAACACGGCGTGCGCCGCCGCGTACCTCGGCATCCGCCGGGTCAGTTCCTCCAACAGCGAGACGGCCTCGGCGGGCCGGCCCTCGTCGATCAGTGCCAGTGCTTGCTGAATGTCGGGGATCGCCATAGTCGGGTCGAGATG
>JBFGTT010000359.1:0-4573 GCA_041565995.1 Rhodothermales bacterium | reverse complement strand
GGGCGGCGGCGTGACGGGGCTGGCGGCGGGCGTCGCTTCGGGCAGGCCGGTGTACGAGGCCGCCGAGGCGCCCGGCGGCATCTGCTCGTCCTACTACGTGCGTCCCGGCGGCACGCAGCGGCTGCGCCAGGCGCCCGCCGACGGCGAAGCCTACCGCTTCGAGATCGGCGGCGGCCACTGGATCTTCGGCGGCGACCCGGCGGTGCTGCGCTTCATCCGAGGCCTGACGCCGGTGCGCGCGTACCGGCGCCGCTCCGCCGTCTACTTCCGCGAGGAAGCGCGCTTCGTACCCTATCCCCTCCAGTACCACCTCTCGCACTTCGACGCGGCGTTCGCGGAGCGCGCGCTGGGCGAGATGACGGCGCCCGCCGCCGCCGAGGCCCCCGCCACGCTGGCGGCCTGGCTCGCGGACCGCTTCGGCCCGGCGCTGACCGGGCGCTTCTTCGGCCCCTTCCACGCGCACTACACCGCCGGCCTCTGGACCGAGATCGTCCCCCAGGATCCCTACAAATCGCCCGTCGATCCGGCGCTGGCGCGGCTGGGGGCGCGCGGCGAGGCGCCCGCCGCCGGCTACAACGTCCGCTTCGTCTATCCCGAAGCCGGCCTCGACGCCCTGGCGCGCGCGATGGCCCGGCGCGGCGACGTACACTACGGCAGGCGCGCCGTCGCGGTCGATCCGGCGCGCAAGGTCGTCGGGTTTGCCGACGGCGAGGAGTACGGCTACGACGTGCTGATCGCCACGCTGCCGCTCAACGAGATGATGGCGATGACGGGGCTGGAGGGCGCCGGGGAACCCGATCCGCACACCTCGGTGCTGGTGCTCAACGTGGGCGCGGCACGGGGGCCGGCCTGCCCGGCGCATCACTGGCTCTACGTGCCCGACAGCCGATCCGGCTTCTTCCGCGTCGGCTGCTATAGCAACGTCGATGCGTCGTTCTTGCCGCGCTCGGCGCACGAACGGCAGGACCGCGTGAGCCTCTACGTCGAGCGCGCCTATCGCGGCGGCGCGCGGCCCTCCGACGAGGCCGTCGCCGCCTACGCAGCCGACGTGGTGGCCGAGTTGCAGGCCTGGGGCTTCATCGAGGCGCCCGACGTGGTGGATCCCACCTGGATCGAGGTGGCGTATACCTGGGCACGGCCCGGCTCGACGTGGCGCGCGCAGGCCCTCGCCCTCCTGGAAGCGCACGACATCGTGATGGCCGGACGCTACGGACGCTGGACGTTCCAGGGCATCGCCGACTCCATCCGCGACGGCCTCGTCGTGGGCGCCGCCCTCAAAGACGGCGGGGCGTAGGACCGTGGGGGGATGGGAGAAGGTTTGGCGCACGCAAGCGCGACGGCTGCGACCCAAACCGGGCCGCGCGATCTAACCTCGATGCGTCCACACGTCCACACAATCTGTCCTCGACCAAAGGCACGCATGCCGGACGATCTGCTCACGCTGCCGCTGCCGCTGCCCGCGTTGCCGGAGGCGCCGCTGGTCTCGGTCCTGACGGCCAGCTACAACTACGCCCGCTACCTCGGACGCGCGCTCGAGAGCCTGCTGGCGCAGTCCTACCCGCACTTCGAGGCGGTCGTCTGCGACGACGGCTCGACCGACGGCTCGCGCGACGTGGCCGAGCGCTACGCCCGCCGCGACCCACGCATCCGGCTGCTCGCCAAAGAAAACGGCGGCGTCGCCTCGGCCCTCAACGCCGCCTACCGCGCCGCACGCGGCGAGGTCGTCTGCCTGCTCGACGCCGACGATTTCTTCGCGCCGCAGAAGCTGGCGCGGGTGGTGGACGGCTTTCGGCAACGGCCCGAAAGCGGCCTGGCGCTCCACGCGATGCAGGAAGTGGACGAGGCCGAGCGGGCCGTCCGCCGGATCCCGTTTCCGGGCGCCTGCGAGACGGGCTGGCTGGCCGCGAGGGTGCTGGCGCGCGGCGGCCGCTGGCGCGCCATGCCCGCGAGCGCCCTGAGCTTCCGGCGAGCCGTGGCCGAGCGCCTCTTCCCGATCCCGGAGCCGTCGTTCCGCAGCGAAGCCGACGGCTTCCTCGTCACGCTCGCGCCGCTGCTGACGCCGGTGGCCTACGTGCCGGAGGTGCTGGCGGGCTACCGACTCCACGGCGCCAACCTGACGGGCACGCGCCGCCCCGACCGCGCCGTCGCCGTGCGGCGCCTGGACGCGCTCCGCCGCCGGACCGAGGCCGTCAACGCGCGCCTGGCGGCGCTGGGCGTGGCGGGGCCGCCCATGGCGCTCTCGCACAATCTGAACTACCGGGAGCAGACCTTCACGCTGGCGCTCTTCGACGCCGCGCCGCGCGCCGCGCTGCTGCGCGCCTACGGCCCGCTCGCCCGCGCCCTCCTGGCCGACGACCTCTACGGCCCGCCGCGCAAGGTGCTCGGCCTCGTCGCCTACGCCACGGCGATCCTGCTGCCCGCCGCCGCGCGCCCCGCCTGGCTGACGCGCCTGCTACTGGCGCCCGGCCCCCGCCGGCTGTTGCAGCGCGCGGCAGCCCTCACGCCTCCGGCGCGCGGTAGCGCGGGAAGAAGTCGTCCTGCGGGCTAGGTCCGCCGGGAAAGCGCCGCCGACACAGCGCCTCGTACCGCGCGGGATGGACCACGACGCGCCACGTGTGGAACGGATGGCGGCGCGGCGAAAACCCGGCTTTGAAGCGAAACAGCGAGTCCTCCTGCGCCCCCACGCCGCCGCCCAGGTGCAGCACCGCGTTGCCGCGCGCGCCGGCCCAGGCCCGCACGTGGTCGAGCAGCAGCTTGGCCGGGTGCAGGCCCAGGTGCGCCGTCCGCGTGCCGGAAAAAAAATATTGCACGATCCCGTCGGTCTCCGTGAAGAGCGCGGCGGCGGCCACCTGCGTCCCGGCGCGCACGACGAACAGGTGGAGCGCCGCGCCGAGGGCGTCGCGCAGCGCCAGGAAGTACGCCCGCTCGAAGTGATACGACGCATGGGCCGCCACCCGCGCCATCGTCTGGTGGTAGATCTCGAAAAAATCGTCGAAGGCTTCCCACGCCGGGTCGTGCGCGACGGCGAGGCCGGCATGGCGGGCCTGGCGGATCTCGGCGCGGGTGCTGGCGCGCGTCTGCCGTCGCCGCGCCGCCTCGGGCAGCGCCAGGTCGATGGAGATGGTGTCGCCGTGGCGGACGAGGGCGCCGGCGCGGACCAGCGGCTCCGGCGGCAGCGGCAAGAGCGGGTGCAGGCGCACGAACAGCGAGACGATGCGCCGCGCGCCCAGCGCCTGCATCAGCGCCTCGACGGCGCGCCTGGCGAAGGCCTCGGCGCCGGGGGGAACGGCCAGCAGGGGGCCGGGATATCCGTAGGGGCTGGCGGCGTCGAACCAGGGCGTCGCGTCGCCTTCGAGCGGCGCGACGGGCCGGACGAGCAGGGGCAGCAGCAGGCACGCCTCGCCCTCTTCGGCCAGGAAGGCACAGCCGGCGCCGCCTTCCTGCCGCGCCGCCGCGCGGACGTAGGCCGGCAGGTGGTACACGTCGTGCCGCAGGCGCCTCAACGCCTCGCGCCACGCGCCGCTCTCGCAGGTCAGCCAGGACGTACGCATGGTGCAATATGGTGAAGAATAAGCGCCTCTTCCAAACCACCGAATTCGAAGCCTGGGCCGCCTCCTCCGGCCTGATGGCCGAAGAAGCCTTCCTGGTGGATCGTTTTCTGGAGAAAGAGGCCCGCACGCTCGAAGCCGGCGTCGGCGGCGGGCGCGTGCTCCTGGCCCTGCAACGCCGGGGCTTCCGCCGTCTCTCCGGGTTCGACTACGTGCCCGAACTCGTGGCGCGGGCGCACAGCAAGCCGGGCGCCGTGTCCCTCGACCTGCGGGTGATGGAGGCGGCCCGCCTGGCCTACCCCGCCGCCGCCTTCGACCAGGCGATCTACTTCGGGCAGATCCTCTGTTTCATCGAAGAAGCGCCGGACCGCCGGAGCGCCGTGGCCGAGGCGTGGCGCGTGCTGCGGCCGGGCGGCGTGGCCCTGTTTTCGTTCCTCGTGATGGAAGCCCGCGCCGGCAGCGGCTTCTACGCCGCGCTGCTGCGGTATTGGAAGGGGCTGCGGGCGCTTTCGGGCAGGCGGCGGTCGGTGCAGTACCAGCCGTGGCTGCGGCGCGGCGGGCGGCCTAACCTCGCCGCCCTGCTGGACCGACCGCCGTACGTCTACTGGTTCACCGTCCCCGAAGCCCTGGCGTTGCTGCGCGGCGCCGGCTTCGCCGTCGAGCACGTGGGCACCTCGGCGCAACTCCGGGCCGGCCTCCTGCGCCCGCCCGAAGCCGACCTGCGTCCTTTCCACCCGCAGGACCGGCTCTACGTCGTCTGCCGAAAAATGACGGCGGAAGGATAGCAGCCGCTTCGACACGTACTTGCGTAAAGCTACGATGGGTAGGGGTGCGCTTCGCGGTGAAGTCAACTGGCAGCGATCAGCTTTCAGCGAAAGCGTCTTTAATATCAACGCTCTGAAAAAGCTGTGCAAGCTTGCCCGCGTGTCATCCCGAACGAACGTGAGGGATCCCCGTCGGTAAAACCAGGCTTACATGGAATCGCTGGGGATCCCTCCTCCCTGCAGTCGTCGGGATGACACGGC
>JBFGTT010000358.1:0-4583 GCA_041565995.1 Rhodothermales bacterium | reverse complement strand
CCCACTGGTACTGCGCGAAGGCGAGGGCGCCGTCGGCGCGCACCGAGGGCATGAAGGCCCCGCCGAGCACGTTGGTCAGCCGTTCGGGTGCGGCGTCCTGCTGCTCCACCGGCAGGCGGTAGAGGTTGAAGATGCCGGAGGCGTCGGAGGAGAAGTACAGGGATTTTCCTTCGGGATCGAAGGCGGGCGAGCGCTCGTCGGCGTCGGTGGCGTAGACCTTTTCGGCGTCGCCGCCGTCGGCGCGGATGCGCCAGAGGTCGCGTCCGTGGCCTTCGGGGTCGAGGTAGGCGAAATAGATCCACGCGCCGCCGGGATGCCAGGCGGGGTCGCTCACCTGCGAGCCGTCCTGGAAGTCGGTCAGGCGGGTGACGGCGCCGGCGGCGGGATCGAGCAGGAACAGGTTGGTCGAGCCGTCGCCGTGGCCGACGAAGGCCAGGCGCGCGCCGTCGGGGCTGTAGGCGGGCATGGTGGCGCGGCGCTCGCGCGTGAGGCGCCGCGCTTGCTTCGTGGCGAGGTCGAGTTCGTAGAGATCGGCGAAGAAATAGCCCTGGCGGGTGTCGCGGCGGCGGGCGTAGACGAGGGCCTGCCCGTCGGGCCGCCAGGAGATCAGCCCGTCGACACCGGCCTTGACGAGGTGTCCGAGGGCGCAGGTGTAGCCGAAGCCGCCGCCGAGGCCGTCGATCTCGAACGCGGCGGTCTCGCCGGAGGCCAGGTCGCGCACGTAGAGGCTCGTCCGGCTGAAGTCCTCGCCCCGGTTCGAGACGTAGGCCAGCCTGTCGCCGTCGGGCGAGAACTGCGGGTAGAAGTTGTGCGAGCCGCCGGCTTCGAGCACCTCGCCTTCGACCGGGTGGGCGCGGACGGCGGCGGTGCGGGCTTCGTATTCCTGCCGCATCGTGCCCATCCAGCCGTCGTAGACCTCGCCGGCGGGCACGCCGAGGGCGTCTTCGAGGGCGCGCTCTACGTTCCAGTTGCGCCAGGTGCCCAGCGCCCGGCTGAGGCGGCTCAGGGCGTCCTCGCCGTAGGTCTGTGCCAGGTACTGCGTCAACGAAAAGCCGTGGTTGTAGACGCCCTCGCGCATCAGGCTCGACTTCGAGTAGAAGCCGCCCATCTCGACGAGCGAGAGTTCCTTGCCGGCCAGCACGCGCGTGCGCAGGAGCATGTCGCGGTGGGTATCCCAGCGGTCGTAATCGAGCCAGGCGCGCTGGTACTGCGCGGTGCCTTCGGCCAGCCAGGCGGGGTTGTTGAGGATGGGGATGGGATAGCTGACGAGGACGTTGGGGTAGCCGTAGAGCACGTCGGGGCGCTTGACGTCCTCGTAGTCGAGCACTTGCAGGAAGAAGAAGGGCACGCGGCGGTTGGCCTTCATGGCCGTCTGCACCTGCACGATGTGCGTGAACTCGTGCGTGATGACGTTGCGCAGCCAGTTGTGATCGCCCCGCAGCGGCGTGTCGAGCGCCGGCGACCAGATCTCGATCTTGTTGTCGAAGAAGTAGGCGGCGCCGTTGGCGTAGTCTTCGTAATCTTTGAGGACGATGCTGACCCTGGTGTCCGGCTCGTGCCCGTAGAGCGCCGTGATAGGCCCGTAGACGTCCTCGGCGATGCGGGCGACGACCTGCGCGGTGCGGCTGTTGCCGGCGCCCTCGCCCTCGGCGTGGAAGTGCACGTCGAAGTGCTCCGTGGCGATGGTGTACCAGTCGAGGCGCGTGCGGGGATAGTCGTAATACTGCGGCGAGACCTGCGCGAAGGCGGGCGCGGCCAGCGCCAGGGAAAGGCTGAAAAGGAGAACTTTCGAAGGTCGTCTTATCCAGGCTGCAAACGTCATCGAATGATCGCCATTTTGATGAGCCGGGTGTCCGTCGTGCCGTCGGCGCCGGTGGCGGTGACGCGGGCGTAGTAGAGGCCGCTGGCGGCGTCGGTCTGCCACAGGTGCTCCGCCGGAGCGCCGCCGCGCAGGTCCAGTTCCAGGTCGTCGAGGAGGCTGCCGGCGGCGTCGATGATGGTGATGCGCACGCGGGCGTCCCGGCGGGTCATGCAGCGCAGGAAGGTCCGCCCGTCGCGTACCGGGTTGGGCCAGTTGTAGGTCTCGGCCTCGACGATCAAACCCGCCGCCTGCGGCGAAGGTTGCGGTGGCGGTTCCTCCGCCAGCGCCACGTAGTTCTGATGCTGCGCGTTGCCGTAGAGCTGTCCCCACCAGACGGCTTCGAGGCCGTCGAGCGCCCAGGCGCGCAGGCTCCCCTCCGCCGAGACGGCGTACATTTTTTTGGCTTGCAATAACGGCGGTGCCGCCCCGCTCGCCCCGACGGCCAGCGGGAACCCCGGCACCTGCCGTCCCCCCCGGCCCAGGTCGTAGGCGTAGACGTAGCCGTTGGTCGAGGCCACGACGACCGACCAGGCGCCGCTCTCGGAGAGTTGGGCCACCAGCGGCTGCGCCACCGACGGCGCCGGGAGCCGGATCGGGAAGCCGCGCACGAGCGCGCCGTGCTGCGAGAAGGCCACGAGATCGGCTCCGTAGGTCGTCAGCACGTCCAGCCGTCCGTCCTCGTCCAGGTCGGCCAGCACCGGGAAGGCGTTGAGCGCGGCGGCATCGCCCGGATCCCCCGCGTAGCGGCCCGGATCGAGGCGCTGCACGGCCCCGTCGGCCAGCAACACGAGCAGTTCGCCCGCGTCGGTGACGGGCACGACGCCCACGAGGCCGCTGCGGTCCCGCCCGAAGGTCGGTTGCCCGACGGATGCGCCGTCCGAGAGCGTGTAGGTCCAGCGTTCCGAGGCGTTGAACAGGCGGGTCGCCGCGCGCCCCACGAGCGCCACGTCCCCTCCGCCCACGCCGGCAAGCGCCAGGACTTCGTCTTGCAGCGCCGTCACCTCCACGCTTGCGTTTCGGGTATCGACGCGCGCCAGCGCCGCCCCTTCCTCCCCGTCGAAGAGGACGAAGATCGTTCCGTCGGCGGCGACGAGCACCGGCGAGGCGGGCAGCCGGGCGCCCACGCCGTCCAGGTCGAACACGTCCACCTCGCCGCCCTGCTGTGGGTCGGCGAAACCGGCGGGCGGGAGCAAGAGCAACCGCGTGCCGGGATCCGGGCGTTGCACGACCACCACGCGATCCTCGCCGGGGGTCTCGCCGGGCAGGAGCGCCGGGCCGGCCAGGACGTTGGCCGCCGTCCCCGTACGCACGGCGTCTGCTTCCAGGATGAAGGCGCCGAAGTTCGGCGCGATGCCGCCCCACTGCGCCGTGCCGGTATGCCAGAGCAGCGCGCTCGAAGAAGCCGTGATCGGAACCTCCAGCAGCGACGCCCCCGGCCCGAAGGCGCGATCCAACTCGATCCCGGCGAACGGTGCGAGCGGCGCCACGCCCGCCTCGGCCTCGCGCCGGGAGGTAAACGACATCTGCGGCCCCGGCTCCGAGAAGTCTTCGAGGACGATGAAGCTGGGGCCGCCCGCGTTGGTGTGGCTGTTGGGAACGGTGTCGGGGCCGAAGCGATTCTGGTAGAGACGGATCAGCTGACCCGTTGCGGTAATGGCGGTTACAGGGTTATCCTTAAAGAAAAAGTCGAAGGGCGTGCCCTGGTCTGCGCCGGGGCCGAAGGGGTTGTTCGAGGGGAAGCCGAGGTCCTGCGCCGAGTCGGCTTCTTCGAGGTCGATGGCGCGGCGTTCGGGGTCGGCGTTGACGCGGTTGGCAGCCAGGCCCTCCGCCAGGCGTCGCTCGTCGACGTGCCAGATGAGCAGGCCGCCGTTGAGCGTGTTGCCGTCCTCGTCGAGGCCGCCCGGCAGCGCCCAGTCGTAGTGATCGACGCCGACGACGACGCCGCCGATGAAGCCGCTCACGTCGAAGCGCGTGAAGCCCTCGTCGCCGTTCTGCACGCGTTGCTCGACGAGGGCGCCGTGCTGCCAGACGCGCAGCACCAGCCCGTCGCCCTCCGGGTCGCGGTTGCGGTTTTCGACCAGGAAATACTCGGCGGCGGAGACGACGGCGCGCGCTATGGCGGGCGGCGCCTCGGCCTTGCTCGCCGAGAGCGTCACCTGCTCAGGCCCCTGGCCTAGCAGGTCTTGCGGGTCGGCCCAGGCCAGGAAGACTTTTGTCCAGGCGCAGGGTTCGGGCGGGAAGAGGCCGTTGTAGGCGAAGATGCCGAGGGGATCCATCAGCCCGAACGGCCCGATGGCGGGGTCGCCCGTCTCGGTGTTGAACAGGTCGGGCACGCCGAGGAAGTTGAAAAAGCTGGCCGCCAGCAGTCCGTTGATCGATAGTTCGAGCAGAAACGGCTGGTCGTCGATGAAGTCGAACGCCTGCCGGGTCTCGGTGCGGGGCATCACGAGGGTGTTGCGGACGGGGAAGCCGTGGAAGGAAAGGTTTCCCGCGCCGAGCTTCGTCAGCGCCTGCTCGTCGAAGAAGAGCGAGGGCAGGTCCAGCGGCGTCTTGTCGAGCGTGGTGCCGAGGAGTTCGATGTCGCGCCCGACGCCGGCGTGGAAGAGGACGAAGGCGGTGCGTTCGGGGTCGAAGCCGGCCAGGTCGAAGGGGATCTGCGCCGAGGCCGTCTGCCAGGCTTCGGCGACGAGGGCGGCCAGGCGGGCGCGCTGCTCGTCGGTGT
>JBFGTT010000357.1:0-4599 GCA_041565995.1 Rhodothermales bacterium | reverse complement strand
TGGAACGCCCGCGTCGTCGAGTTCTTCGAGTTGCTCGGCTGGACGCAGTACTACAACCACGTGCGCCTCCACAACCACCGCACGCCGGACCTGCGGCGCACCGACGCGCTCGAACTGCTCGATACCGCCTTCGACACCGCCGCGCACACCGTCGACGTGCGCCACATCGCCAGCGGGCGCGGGCGCCACAACATCTCCAACGTCGGCATCTTCCTGTGGCGCTTGCAGAGCTACTTCATCCCGCAGAGCCAGGCGCGGGCCGTCGTCGCGCCGCCCGACGGCCGCTACTGGATCCAACCCTTCGGCCTCGACGCGCCGCTGTTCAACCGGCCGCAGACCGAGACCGAGATCACCCACCAGGCCGAAGAGATCAACGTGCCCGGCAGGCTGCGGCGGCGCCCGCTCTACGACGAACTCGAAGCGCGCCGGCAGGCCCTCGTCGAGGGACGCACCCCCGCCTATCGCTACTTCGACGACCGCCCCGACGCCGAGGCCCCGCCCGTCTTCGAGGTCTACCTCGACGGCACCCTCGTCTCGCCCGACGAAGTCCTGATCTGCAACCTGGAGGACTGGCACCTGCCGGCGGACTTCCAGACCTACCAGGTGCCGCAGCCCGTCGGCCCGCCGGTGCCGGTCAACCGGGCCATCACGGTGGCCGTGGACCCGGTGCTGGGGCGGCTGACCGTGCCGGCGAGCATCACGCCCGGCGAGGTGCGCGTCAGCTATGCCTACGGCTTCCCCGGCGACGTCGGCGGCGGGCCGTACAACCGGCACGATTCGCTGGAGACGGCCTTCAAGCGCTCTGAGGAAGCCGCGAGCCAGCGCGCCGTGACCTGGCAGGTGGGCGTCAGCCGCGACGTGACGGCGGTAGGCGGCGAGACCATCTTTACCACCCTCACCGACGCCGTCGTCGCCTGGAATGCACAGCCGGCGGGCACCGTCGGCCTCATCGCCATCCTGGACAACAGCACCTTCGAGGAAGACCTGGTGGGCGTCAGCCGGATCGAGGTGCCCGAAGGGAGCCTCCTGGTGATCGCCGCCGCCGACTGGCCCGCCGTGCCGGGGCCCGGCGGCGCGCCCGGCCAGCAGCAGCGCCTCGTGAACCGCTACGAGCCGGACGAGTGCCGCGCCCACCTGCGGGGCGACCTCTCGGTGATCGGCACGGCGCCGCCGAATAGCGAGACGCCGGGTGCGCTGGTCGTCGACGGCCTGTTGATCGAAGGCGCGACGACGGTGCTGGCGGGCCACCTGGGCGGCCTGCGCCTGGCCCACGCCACGCTGCCCGCCGGCCTGACGGTCAACCCCTCCGTCAACCCGGCGCTGCAAAACGAAAACCTGCGTGTGCAGGTGGATCACTGCATCAGCGCTCCCCTGCTGCTGCCCGACACGCTGCGCGGGGTACAGGTGGCCGACAGCATCCTGGAGGCGCCCCGCACCAACGGCAACCGGGGTCCCGCCCTCGCCGCCGACGCCGGCGGCGCGCTCGGCCCCGAAGCGGTCATCGAACGAACCACGGTGCTCGGCAGCGTACACGTGGAGGTGTTGCGGCTGGCCTCCGAGGTGATCTTCATCGAGCCGGTGACCGCCGAGCGCCTCCAGACCGGCTGCGTCCGATTCAGCTACGTGCCCGCCGGCTCGCAGACGCCGCGGCGCTATCGCTGCCAGCCCGACCTAGCCCTGAGGCTGCGCGCTGACGAACTGGGCCTGACGACGGTGGCCGCGCTGCCCGCCGCCGAGGCCGACCTGATCCGGCTGCGCCTGCGGCCGGGCTTTACCTCGACGCGCTACGGCCACCCCGGCTACGGCCAACTGAGCCAGGCCTGCGCCGAGGAGATCTGCACCGGCGCCGAGGACGGCTCGGAGATGGGCGCCTGGAGCTTCTTGAAACAACCCCAACGGGCGGCCAACCTGCGCACCAGCCTGGACGAATACCTGCGCTTCGGGCTGGAAGCCGGCCTCCTTTTCGTCACCTGATGGATTCTGAACGGTTATTCGTACGAGGGAAAACGCTATGAAAGGCGACTTTACGCGCTCCACGTTCGATCCCAGCAAACACTACAACAGCGTCCGCATGCAGCAGGGACGCGTCCAGCTCGACGCCGACTGGAACGAGCAACGGGACATCACGGCCCATCGCATCGAGACCGAGGCGGTAGACCTCATCGGCGGCTGCGGCGGGCCGATCCACCACGCCGGCTTCCACCTCGTCGCCGCCGTGGCCGACCTCTCGGCGGAGGAGCAAGCGCTGCCCGAAAATCAGAACCCGCCGCCGCTGCCACCCGGCGACTTTTACATCTCCGGCGGGCGCTATTACGTGGACGGCCTGCTGTGCGAGAACGACCACATCGTGCCCTACGGCGCCCAGCCCGACTGGCCCCTGGGCGCGCCCGTCGTCGCCGCGATGGCCGATCCACCGGTGCCTGTGCCCGCCCCCGCCGGCACCTACCTGGCCTACCTTGACGTCTGGCGGCGGCACCTGACGGCCCTCGAAGACCCGTCCATCCGCGAGGTCGCCCTCGGCGGGCCGGACACCGCCACGCGCACTAAGACGGTGTGGCAGGTAAAGCTGCACGCGCTGGAGGCGGGCGAAGTTGCCGGCGCGGATTGCGTGAGCGCCATTCCTTCCTGGGAGGCCGCCATTGCCCCGGTCACCGGGCGCCTAGCCGCCCGCGCCGAGACGGCACCGCCCTCGCGCGATCCCTGCATCGTCACGCCCGGCGCGGGCTTCCGGCGGCTCGAAAATCAGCTCTACCGGGTAGAGGTGCACCAGGGCGGCCCGCGCAACAGCGCGACGTTCAAATGGTCCCGCGACAACGGCGCCTACGTGGCCGGGTGGACGGCCCAGAACGTCGGCCTCGACGAGCTGACCGTCACGAGCCTGGGCCGCGACGAAGTCTCGCGCTTCGCCACTGGCCAGTGGGTCGAACTCATCGACGACACGCACGAGTTGCTCGGCCAGCCCGGCACGCTGGCGCGGGTCACGCGCGCCGAAGGGGAGGTCGTGACGATTGACCTGGCGACGGCCACCGGCCCGGTCAACCGCGCCAACTTTCCGCAAAATCCGAAAGTCCGGCGCTGGGACGGCCTGCTCACCGGCGTCACCAACGCCAACTGGCGCGACCTCGAAGACGGCGTGCAGGTGCGCTTCTTCGCCGGTACCTACCGCACCGCCGACTACTGGCAGATCCCGGCCCGCACCGCCACTGCCGAAGTCGAATGGCCCCTCGACGCGGCCACCAATCAGCCCGCGCGGCTGCTGCCCCACGGCATCGAGCACCACTACTGCCGTCTGGCGCTGATGGTCTCCGACGGCGCCGCCTGGACGTCCATCACCGACTGCCGCGATCTCTTCCCGCCCGTCACCGAACTGACGGCCCTCTTCTACGTCAGCGGCGACGGCCAGGAGGCGATGCCCGATCCCACGCAGCCCGCCGTGCGCATCCCGCTGGCGCAGCCGCTGCAGGTGGGCGTGGCCAACGGACAATGGCCCGTGGCGGGCGCCACCGTGCGCTTCGAAGTCGTCGAGGGCGGCGGCCTGGTCGACGGAGCCGCCTCGGTCGACGTCCTGACCGGGGCGGACGGCGTGGCAAGCTGCACCTGGGAGGTGGACGCCACCACGCAGATCCAGGAAGTGCAGGCCACCTTGCGCGACGCCGCCGACCAGCCGGTGCACCTGCCCATCCGCTTCAGCGCCAACCTGAGCGTCGCCAGCGAGGTGGCCTACGACCCGGGCACCTGCGCCAACCTGCAAGGCGACCTGACCGTGCAGGACGCCCTCGACACGCTGGCGCGCCTGACCAGCATCGCCTACCTCGGTGGCGACGGGCAGGACGCCCGGCCCGGCCAGGGGCTGCACCACCCGCTGCAAGTGAGCGTCTCGAACGAATGCGGCCCGGTCGAAGGCGCCACGGTGGAGTTCGTCGCCGAAGGCAACGGCCTCGTGGCCGAGACCCCGGCCGGCCTGCCCGCAGCCGGCAACACGCTCTCGGTCGTCACCGGACCCGACGGCGTTGCCGCGTGCGCGTGGCAACTGGAGAACGATCCTGCCATGCCGACGCAGGAAATGGTGGCGACGCTCAACGACGCCGCCGGCCAGCCGATCCGGCAGCCGGACCACGTTCGGTTTACCGCCAACCTGAGCATCGCCGGCGAGGTGGCTTACGATCCGGCGGAGGACTGCACCCTGCCGGCGACCGTCACCACCGTGCAGGAGGCGCTCGACGAACTCTGCCGGCGCGGCGGCGCCGAGGAACCCGGCATCCACGTCGAGGGAATCTTCCTGTTCAACGGAGCGCCGCTGCAGAACGACACCCAGGTGCCCGTCGCGGACCTGGCCGACGGGATCCGCGTAGTGTGCGACGCCGACGTGATGCAGGCGTCGGTGCAAAACAAGCCCGTCTGCTTCGTCACGCTCTACCTGCCCTTTCCGCTCAACGGCGCCGACCGGGAATTGTGGGGATCGGACATCATCGGGTCCCGCCCGCTACGGCTCGACGCCCAGGTCAATTCCGACGACGACGAGATCTTCTGGCAAGCCGCCGACGCCACGCAAGACTGGCTCGTCAACCGGCTCTTCCAGACGCTGAACCAGTTCGAACG
>JBFGTT010000356.1:0-4599 GCA_041565995.1 Rhodothermales bacterium | reverse complement strand
GCCTGGCGGGAGCCACGACGCTGCTGGCGGCCATCATCGCGCGGACGGCCAACCGGGGGCCACTGCTGCCGGTGCTGCTCTTCCCGCTGCTGATTCCGCTGCTGCTCTCGGTTGTCGGCGCCACGCGCCACGCGCTGCCGGGCGGTCTCGGCTGGGCGGCCTCCGCCGACGCGCTCCTGGCGCTGACGGGCTTCGCCGGCGTGGTCATCACCGCCTCGGTCCTGCTCTTCGACTTCGTCTGGAATGACTGATTTCGTCCGTTGTCCGTTGCACGCTCTCCCGACTTCGTCGGGGTCGCTGTTGTCCGTTGTTTCTCGGCAACAACCGCCGTGGAAGGCTTCAACAACGGACCCCTGACAACGGACCCAAAAAGACACGTATGGACGCTCATACCCCTTCCTCCGCCGTCAACCTGTCGCGTTACCGGATCGTCCGCGCCCTCGTGGTGGGGTGGATGACGCTGGTGCTGCTGGGCGCGTTTCTGCTGGAGATCCCGCGCATCAACATCCTCGAACACACCGCGCGCAACCTGTACTTCCACGTGCCGATGTGGTTTACGATGATGGCGGCCACGCTCGTCTCGGCCTACCACTCGCTGCGCTACCTGCAAACCGGGCGGCTCCTGCGCGACACGCGCGCCCGCGAAGCCGCCGTGCTGGCGGTCACATTCGGGATCCTGGGCCTGCTGACGGGCATCGTCTGGGCGCATTTTACGTGGTACCAGGGCACCGGCCTGTGGTGGAACTTCGACCCGAAGCAGTCGATGGCCGCCGTGCAGGTGCTGATCTACGGGGCCTACTTCGTGCTGCGCTCGACGCTCGACGATCCGGACAAGCGCGCCCGCATCGCCGCCGTCTACAACCTCTTCGCCGTCGCCACGGTGCCGTTTTTGCTCTACGTGCTGCCGCGCCAGATGGAGAGCCTGCACCCCGGCGCCGAGGGCAACCCGGCCTTCAGCGACATCACCCACCCGATCATGCGCCTGGTCTTTTACCCGGCCATCCTCGGATTCATCGGGCTGTTCTGGTTGCTCTACACGCAACGCGTGCGCACGGCGCTGCTCCGCCAACGCCTCGACGGCCTGCCTCCCGACGAACTCTAGCGGGAATGGTTATTGGAAAACAGAAAATGGTGGGGGATGGCGCTTCGCCTGACCATTTCCCAACTTCCAATATCTACTTCCCATTTTCCAATTCCCAATAAACGTCCCGAACCGTTATGACGCCGCTGCAAACCCTTGCCGACACGACGCAGGCCGCCGCCTCGACGGCCTACGACAGCCTCTGGGGCCAACCCGACGCGCCGCTGCAGGCCGCCTCCCGGCTCGACCAGGTGATGCTCGCGCAGGACAAGCTCTACGTGGTGCTGGCTGTGGTGCTGATCATCTGGCTGGGCCTGATCTTCTTCCTCTTCCGCACCGACCGCCGGCTCGCCCGCCTGGAACGAACGCTCGACGAAAGCATTCCAGCAAAAACGGAGTGAGCGTTGGCACGTTGCGGGGTTCGCGCGTTCCCCTTCCCTTCCCGCTACCATCGCAACCCGATAACGCGCAAACAAAGTATCACCGAAACACGATCTTCCATGAAGCCCAAAACACTCATCGGCCTGTTCGTCATGGTGGCCTTCGCCGCGCTGCTCTTCCTCAACTTCGGCAAGCAAGTGAGCGGCTACATGAGTTTCGAGGAGGCCGCGCAGGCCGGCGCCAAGGCCCACGTCGTCGGCCTGTGGGTGAAAGATCAGCCGGCCACCTACGACCCGGCGCGTAACCTCTTCCGTTTCTACATGCAGGACGACCGGGGCGTGGTGCGGCAGGTGCACTACGCCAACCCCAAGCCGGCCACCTTCGAAGACGCCGAGAAGCTCGTCATCGAGGGCTACGTGCAGGACGACGTGTTCGTGGCCGATCACATCCTGATGAAGTGCCCTTCGAAGTACAACGACGCCCGCAGCCTCGAACAGGCGCAGCAAAACGCCCCGTGACGCGCGGCTTCGCGCTGCCGCTGATCCTGCTCGGCTGGCTCCTGCCGGCCCTCGCCGTCTGCTCCCCCGACGCGCCGCCGCCCGTGCCTGTGGCCCCGCACCTGCCTGCCAGTCCGCTGCCGCCCTGCCCCGCCTCGCCCAACTGCGTCCACGAGACGCGCCTGTTCGACGCGCCGCCGGATACGCTCTTCCAGCAAGCCCGCGCCGCCCTGCAAAGCCTCGGCGCCTTGCAGGTCGAGGCCGACGCCCGCCGGCTCGACGCCGTCTTCAAGGTCTTCTTCTTCAAAGACGACGTAGCCCTGGCCGTAGCGCCGCACGACGGCAGCGCCGTCCTGCACATCCGCAGCGCCAGCCGCGTCGGCCACCAGGATTTCGGCGTCAATCGCCGGCGCGTCGCGCGCTTCTTCGAAGCCCTGGCGCAGCGCCTCGGATAAGCCGTCCGCAGGGGTCGAAGCAGCACCGGGCACCGCTTTTTTCCCCGAAGACGCCTCCCCCGCCAGGCTTTTATTAGCTTACCGTGAAGAAAGCGCTTGCAGCGCCGCCCGGCATGTATCCTGGGCTGCTTCTCGCGTGTAGAAGGGAGCAAACAACGCATCCGAAGGCGAGACGGCCTCGTCGCGCGACGTCGCACAGCTTCGGATGGTTTCCAGATAGAGTCTACGGACGGCAGCCCGGTGCTACGACAGCGCCGGGCTGTTTTTTTGGCTCGGCGCAAGCGAGAAAGGCCCTGGACGGGAAGGCTTCAGAGATAAATCAGCGTAGCCAGCAAAAAGAAAACCGCGAGGCCGACGATGTCGTTGCTGGTGGTGATGAACGGCCCGGTGGCGAGGGCCGGATCGATGCCGAAGCGCTGGAGGAAGAGCGGCACCGTCGTCCCGATGCAGGTCGCCAGCAGGATGACCACGAAGAGCGCCAGGCCGGCGGTGATAGCCAGCCGGAACGGGTTGGCGCCGAGGGTGGTCAGGGTATCGATCAGCATCACGGCCAGCGCCAACGTCAGCGCCAGCGCCACCCCGTTGACGAGCGCCACGAGCGTCTCCTTGCCGAGCCGGCGAAAGATGTCGCTCGACCATACGTCGCCGGAGGCCAGCCCTTGCACGATGATGGCCGAGCTTTGAATGCCCGCGTTGCCGGCCATCGCCATCACCACCGGAATGAAGGTCGCCAGGACGACGGCCTCGGCCAGGGCATCTTCGAACAGGCCGATGACCATGCCCGAGAGCCCCGCCCCCAGCATGCCGAGCATGAGCCAGGGCAGGCGCCCCCGGCTGATGCGCAGCACCGAGTCGGTCGGTTCCTCGCCCCCCGTCACACCGCTCATCAACTGGATGTCCTCCTCGGCCTCCTCCCGGATCACGTCCACCACGTCGTCTATCGTGATCCGCCCCACCAACCGATCCGCAGCGTCCACCACCGGCAACGACACCAGGTCGTATCGCTCCATGATGCGCGCCACCTCCTCCTGGTCCACCTCCGTCGTCACCTTGAACACGTCCGCCTCCATGATCTGGCCCACCGGCACGTTGGCGGGCGAGAGCAGCAGCCGCTTGAGCGTCACCACCCCCTGCAAACGATGCTGCTCATCGACCACGAAAACGGCGAAAATCTCCTCGACCGTCTCGGCGTTGCGCCGCACCTCCTCGGTCGCCTCGGCTACGGTCCAGGTGCCCGGCACGGCCACGTACTCGGCGGCCATCAGCCCGCCGGCGGTCTCCTCGTCGTAGCCCAGCAGCGCTCGGACGTGCTCGGCGTCTTCGAGTTCGGGCAGCACCTGTTGGGCGATGGCCTCGTCGAGGTCGGCCAGCACGTCGGCGGCGTCGTCGGTGTCGAGTTCGTCGAGCAGTTCGGTCAGGCGCTCGGGGTGGACTTCTTCGAGGAGTTCGGCGCGGAACGTGTCGTCGAGGTCGGCCAGCACGTCGGCGCCGTCTTCGGGGGGCAGCCAGTGGAAGAGCAGTCGGGCTTCGTCGAGGGGCAGGTGGCTGATGAGGCGGGCCAGGTCGGCGGCGTAGAGGTCGGCCACGAGGTTGAGCACCATGGCGCGCTCGCCGGCCTCGAGCAGGGCCGAGATGTCTTCGACGAGTTGTTCGTCGACTTCGAGCGCGCCGCCGGGGCGTTCCTGCTCGTCGGGCACGGTAGCCGGTTCGGCCATAGGATCGTCCGTCGTCAGTGGTCCGTAGGTGCTCGCTGCGCTCGCGTCACGCGGTCGCTACGCTCCCGGTCATGCGTGGCCATTCAGCTCGCTTCGCTCGCGTCATGCGTGGTCATGGGTCGAGCTTGACGAGGCTGGACGCGCCCGCAGGGCGCCGGGCATCCCACGAACTAAAGGTGGTCCTGAAGATAGCGCGCCAGTTCGACAAACTCACCCGGCGCCAGTTCTTCGGCGCGGCGGCGGTCCCAGCCGTGCGGCAGCGCGATGCGGCGGGTGCGGGCCCAGGCGCCGAGGCTGTTGCGGAGGGTCTTGCGCCGCTGGTTGAAGGCAGCCCGGACGACCGCCCGCAGCAGGTCGGAATCGACCTCCGGGGGGAGCGGCGGCGCCTCGAAAGCCAGCCGAATAACCGCGCTGGTCACCTCAGGTTTCGGGCGGAAGACGTGGCGCGAGACGCGGAAGAGCAGTTCGGG
>JBFGTT010000355.1:0-4609 GCA_041565995.1 Rhodothermales bacterium | reverse complement strand
TTTCTGGATGATCTCGTCCTCGTAGCCGGTGTAGGTGAGCTTGAGCTGGTTCTGGTAGTCGAAGTCGCGGTTGGTGTCCCAGTTGACGTCGACGCGCATCTTGTCGCCGATGGTGCCGGTGACGCCGAGGCTGAGGTCCTGTTTGAAATCGGGGGTGAGCTGGCTGCCGGCGCCGAGGGTTAGTTGCTGGTCGTTCTTGTCGTAGTCGAAGGCGGCTTTGATGTCGGCCTGACCGGTCACGCGCAGGTCCACTTCGTTTTTGCCGAAGATGGTGGTGAAGGCGCTCTGGCGTCCGCCGGGCACGGTGATGTTGACGCCGAGGCCGCTACGCTGGCGCTGGAGGCGCTGGCGGGCGCGCTGCTCGATGATCTGCTCCCAGTTGCGATCCAGGCTCACGTGCAGGCGCTGCTCGCGGTAGGCCTGGGGCGTCACCTTGAGCGGATAGCGCACCTCCTGCTGGCCGACGCTCTCGCGGGCGACGTAGTAGGTGCCCGTCGAGTCGAGTTGCAGGTCGTGGCGCCAGGAGGGGCTGAGGCGGGCCGAGAAGGGGCGTTTGGGGCGGGGGAAGAGGGAGGCCGTGAGGCGGTCGCGCCGGGGCGCCGAGAGGTAACGGCGGACGCGGTAGGTGGTGTCGGCGTGGGCCAGCGAGTCGGCCCGTGCCAGCGAATCGACCAGGGCGCGCAGCGAGTCGCTGTCGAGCGAGTCGGCCAGGGCGCGCAGCACGCCGAGGTCGAGCGAGTCGGCTCGTGCCAGCGAGTCGGCGCCGAGGGCTACGCTGTCGGTGTCGGCGCGGGCGACGCGCGCGCGGAGGGCGGCGCGGCTGCTGTCTACGGCCACGCTGTCGGTGTCGGCGCGGGCCGGGCGCCAGGTGCGCGTCGGCGCGTCGCCCCGTGCCGCCGGGCCGACGAGGGCCACCGCGAGCACGAGCGCGCCGCCCGCCAGGAGCGCCAGGCTCCGGAGGGGGCGAGATTGGCGTGAGCGCACCGCTTCAAGCATGGATCGAGGGACGCACTGTGACCGCGCTACGGAGGTCGCCTTTCGGTCGGCTACGCGCCCGGCAACTGCGCCACGGTCCGTGCGCCGGCGGCGTCAGACACAACGAGGTCTGCTCGCCGGGGCGTCGGCGCGGCGCAGGTCGGAGCACGAGGGTTGCGGAAGGAAAATCAGTAGCAAGAAGTGCCGATACGCAGTCTCTCCGTTTCTTCCCAGGTCGAATGGATGCGTGCCGAATCGGTGCCTGAAGGGGGTAGGATGGACGTAGCGTTTCCGTTAACGTCTTCGGGCGCTTATCTTGGCAGCGCCCGCGCGCTGCACGAGGAGGAAGGTACCACCCGTGCGCCTTTGCTTCAAGAGCAAAACCGCCTCCCCGCCGCAGGGCGAGGCCAGGTAACACCAGGGCCTTCGTTTTGTTCTAACGGCCAGCCGCTTTCGCAAGATCCTCCCGCCATTACGCCTCCAGCCTGATGAAAGCCAGCCTGCACGTCGCCTTGTTCCTCGCCGCCTGTTGCTGCGCCGGGTGCCGCCCCGCCGCGCCGCCGGCCGCCTTCGACCAGGCCGCCGACGAAGCCGCCATCCGCGCGGTGATGCAACAGCAGCAAGACGCCTGGAACCGGGGCGACGTCGACGCCTTCATGGACGGCTACGCCCGCACCGACTCGCTCCGCTTCGCCTCGGGCGGCGCCGTGCAGCAGGGCTGGCAGGCCACGCTCGAACGCTACCACCGCGCCTATCCGGATCGCGCCGCCATGGGCACGCTCTCGTTCGAACTGCGCCAGGTGCGCGTGCTCTCGCAACGCTGGGCCTTCGTCTTCGGCGCCTACGCGCTGGAGCGCGCCGACGACCGCCCGACGGGGCTCTTCACGCTGCTCTTCGAGAAACGCCCCGAAGGCTGGCGCGTCGTGCACGACCACACCTCGGCAGCCGGTTCCTGAAGTTTCGGGCCGATGGGGCGCCGGTAAAGGGCGCGTACGGGAAAAAGTTCGAGCACCCGTAACGCGTACCCCCTCCTGCGCCACCTGTACTCCGAAACCATCTTTACTACACACCAGACCGGGAGCATACGTAGCATGGATACCGATCATCTGCAAGGAAAAGTCGTCGTCGTCACCGGCGCTACGGGGCGGCTGGGCGGGCGCGTGTTGGACCGGTTCGCCCGGCACGGCGCCGTCGTGGCCGCCATCGCGCGCGACGCCGCCGAGGTGGCGCTGCCCCGGGGCGCGCAGGGCCGGGCCTTCTCGGCGGACGTGACCCGCGAGGCCGACGTAGCCGCCTGCTTCGGCCAGGTCACCGACGCCTTCGGCCCGGCCGACGCGCTCGTCCACACCGTCGGCACCTGGGACGGACGGCCCTTCCTCGACACCTCGCTCGACGACTGGGACCGCCTCGTGCGCCTCAACCTGACCTCGACGTTTCTGTGCTTCCGCGAGGCTGCGCGCCGCATGACGGGCCGCCCCGGGCGGCTCATCGGCATCGCCTCGGGGCAGGGTGCCGACAAGGGCCGGGCGCAGCAGGGTGCCTACTCGGCGTCGAAGGCGGGCCTGGTGCGCCTCGTCGAGGCCGTCGCCGAGGAGTTCGCCGGCACGGGCGTCACGGCGCACGCCATCGCCCCCTCCACCATCCTCTTCGACGAGGGCGGCGGCCAGGCGGGCGTCGCGGTGTCTGCCCTGGTGGATCTGGCCGTGTATCTCTGCACGCCCGCCGGCGCCGCGCTCAACGGCGCCACCCTCCGCGCCTACGGCAACGCGCGGTAAGGGCCGGCCGGTCGCCTCATCCCGCGAGGTGGCGCACGTCCACGTGGCCGTCGTGCCAGGTCGTCCGGATGTCGAGGCCGCGCGCCTGGACCATCTCGCAGAAGACCTGGTGCGGGACGACGTGTTCGGGCGGGGCGGCCCCGCCGCCGGGCACGCGTTGCGCGGCGATGAGCACGGCCACCGCCGCCGTCGGGATGCTGGTACACCGCTGGATGGCCGTCACGGCGTGCACCTCGTCGTAGCGTTCGATCATCTCGTAGACGAGCGTGCGCGGGCGGCCCTGCTGCTGCCCCTGCACGAGCACCCGCAGCAGCACGGCGTCCTGGTACGGCCCGCCCAGGCGCTGCCGCATCCGGCGCAGCAGCACGTCGCGGTAGGTCAGGTGGGTGTTGACGTCGATGTGGCGGCGCTCGCCGAAGCCCAGCGCCAGCAGAAACCGCATCTGCGCGGCGTGGCCGGGCCAGCGGATCAGCTTGTGGTCGAGCGTGCGGACCCTGCCGGCCAGGCTGTCGATGAGCGTCGAGAGGCCGCCGGCGGTGCAGAAGGCTTCCATGCGTCCGAACGGCTCGGCGAACTCGATGTGCTCCTCGTGCGAGAGCGGCGCGGCGTCGCGCACTTCGCCCGCTTCGAGGTAGTGGACGGGGTTGGTGTAGTCTTCGAGGATTTTTTCGGCGGACCAGGCGATGCGGAAGTTGAAGGGCGGCTCGGGGTGCAGCGGCACGTCGCCCACGCGCAGGTAGGCCGCCTCGACGGCGTCGAACTGGTTGATGCCGTGCACGCACAGGATGTTGGCCAGGCCGGGGTCGAGGCCGCAGTTGGGCACGATCCAGACGCTCTTCTCGCGCGCCTGCTCGTCCAGCGCCAGCACCTTGCGGACGATCTTCTCGTTGCCGCCGAGGTCGCAGTAGTGGATGCCCATGGCCAGGCACTGCGCGGCCAGCACCGGGTTCATCTCCGGCTGCGCGCAGCCGACGACGCAGTCGCTGCCCTGGAGGATCGGTTCGAGCACGCTCTCGTCGCGCGCATCGACCTGGAACGAGCGCAGCCGGGGGTTCTCGAGGTGTTCGTGCAAGACCTGGAGCGAGCGGGCGCGGGCGTCGCACACCTGCACCTGCGTCACCTGCTGGTGCGCCAGCAAGTCCCGCGCCACCGCCGAGCCAATAGCGCCGGCGCCGATGACGGTGATTTTCATCAGGGAGAAGGGTGAGGGAAGGGGGAAGCGGGGTTCTATAGCGCGCCGCCGTCTTTCAGTTCCCCGCCGCTGCCACGCGCCGTCGCGGGAAGCGCTTTTCTTTTCCTGGGCTTAGCGTCATCGACCTTTTCCAGCCCCCTGCTTCCCCCTCGCCCGCTTCCCTCAAAAAACGGCTTCCGCCGCGCCGCCCTTGACGCCCAGGCGGCCCACCACGAGGGTCGAGAGCACGATCAGGAGCATCAAAAAGACGCTGTAGGCCGCCGCCGCGCCGAAGTCGTAGATGCGCAGCTGCGAGAGGATCTCGACCGAGATGGGCCGGTTGCCGTAGACGTAGAGCATGATCGAGGAGACGAACTCGCCCAGGGCCGTCACGAACGTCAGCAGCGTGCCGGCCAGGATGCCGGGGCCGATCAGCGGCAGCACCACGCGGCGGAACGTCGTCGCGAAGCGCGCGCCGAGGTCGGCGGAGGCTTCCGTGAGGCGGTCGTCGTAGCCTTCGAGCGCCGCCGTCGTCGAGCGCACCACGAGCGGGATGAGGCGGATGAAATAGGCCAGCGGCAGGATCCAGAAGGTGCCCACGAGGATCTGCCCCGCCGAGAGCGCCGTCGGCGCGTTGAACGTCACGATGAGGTTGACGGCGATGACGGTGCCGGGGATGGCAAAGGGC
>JBFGTT010000354.1:0-4644 GCA_041565995.1 Rhodothermales bacterium | reverse complement strand
GGCCGAGACGCCCTACGGGGCCGCCGCCCTCTTCGTGCTCGCCTTCGCCGAGTCGATGTTCTTCCCCGTGCCGCCGGACGTGCTGCTGATTGCGCTGGCGCTGGGCCGGCGTTCGCGCGCGCTCTACTTCGCCCTGGTCTGTAGCGCGGCCTCGGTGCTCGGCGGCATGGCCGGCTACGGCATCGGCCACTTCCTCTGGCTCACCGACGGCGGCTTTACCTCCGTCGCGCAATTCTTCTTCGATCACATTCCGGGTTTCACCCCGGCGCTCTACCATGAGATGGGGCAGCGTTTCCAGGAGTGGGGCTTCGTCATCATCTTCACCGCCGGCTTTACGCCCATCCCGTACAAAGTCTTCACGATCAGCGCCGGCGCCTTCGACCTGGGCTTCGGGCTGTTCGTGATCGCTTCCGCCGTCAGCCGCACGGCGCGGTTCTTCCTGGTGGCGGGGCTGATCTGGAAATTCGGCGAGCCGATCAAAGCCTTCATCGACCGTTACTTCAACCTGCTCGCCATCGGCTTCACGGTGCTGCTGATCGTCGGCTTCATCGTGCTCAAATACGTCGTTTAGCGCGCCCCGCTCACGGCAGGCGCAGCATCGTCCCGGCGGCGCGCGCGCCCTCCGGCCCCGTCAGCGTGTAGAGGTAGAGGCCGGCGGGCAGGGCGGCGGCGTCGAAGGGCGCCTGGTGCTCGCCCGGCGGCAGCCACGCGTCGAGCACGAGAGCCACGGCCCGGCCCAGCACGTCGTAGACGGCCAGCCGCACCCGCCCCGCCTGCGCCATCCGGAAGCGTAGCGTCGTGGCGGCGCGGAACGGATTGGGATGGTTGGGTAGCAGGCGTAGCGCCCCGCCCGGCGCTTCGGGCCGCTCGGCGACGGCGGTGCCGAGGCGGTCGTTGCGGTAGAAAAAGACGCCGCCGGGGAGGCCGCCCACGAAGACCTCGGCGTCGCCGTCGGCGTCGAGGTCGGCCAGCGCCGGGGTGGCCAGCACGGGGACGGTGCCGGGCAGGTCAAACGGCACAGGGAGGGCGAAGGCGGCGTCCTGCGGCGTGCCGGTGTTGCGCAAGAGGATCAGCCCGCCCCGCTCGGCCCCGACGAAGAGGTCGAGCGTGCCGTTGCCGTCGGCGTCGTGGAAGGCGGGGGCGCTGCGTGCGCCGGCGTCGAGGCCCGCGAACGTCTCGGACTGCTGCCCGAAGGCGGGTTGCTGCGGCGTGCCGTCGTTGCGGAAGTAGCGGATCGTCCCGGCTGCGTTGCCGACGAACAGGTCGGCGTCGCCGTCGGCGTCGAGATCGGCGAAGGCGGGGGTGCTGTTCTGGCCCACGTCCACGTCGGGCAGCCCCGCTGCGCCCGGCGGGGCGGCGACGAAGGCGGGTTGCTGCGGCGTGCCGTCGTTGCGGAAGAAGGAGAGCGTGCCGTCGAAGCCGCCGACGAGCAGGTCCGGGTCGCCGTCGGCGTCGAGGTCGGCCAGCGCCGGGGCGGTGTTGAAGCGTGCGCCCAGGTCTACGACATCCTCCGTCGCCAGCTGGAAGTCCGCCATGCGGGGCGTGCCCTCGTTCCGGAAGAAAAACAGGTTGGCGCGCTGCCCGTCCACCGGGTCGATCTTGTTTCCCACGAGCAGGTCGAGGTCGCCGTCGGCGTCGAGGTCGGCGAAGGCGGGGGTGCTTTCCTGGCCGGCGTCGAGGCTGGAGACGAACTGCGGCGTCACGAGCGCGAAGCCCGCCTCACCGTCGTTGCGGAAGAAGTAGAAGTTGCCGGGGGCGAACGGCCCGGCGGGGAAGGCTCCGCCCTGCACGCCGGCGAACAGGTCGGCGTCGCCGTCGGCGTCGAGGTCGGCGAAGGCGGGGGTGTTGTAACCGCTGGTCCTGAGCGGGTCGGGCGGCGGGAAGAGGTCGGTAGCGAGGGCGAGGGCGGGCGCCTCGCACGTGCCGTCGTTGCGGATGAGGTAGAGGCTGGGCGAGAAGAAGTCACCCCAGACGAGGTCGAGGTCGCCGTCGCGGTCGGCGTCGGCGAAGGCGACGGCGTTGGCGCCGTGGCGGGCGCGCTTGCCGGTGAAGTCGCCGATGATTTCGAGGCCCTGGTAGCGGTTGGTCACGAAGCGCAGCGCGGGCAGGGCGGCGGCGTCGAGGCCCCGGTTTTCGTAGAACGTCAGGCGGCCGTCGAGCGTGGCGAGGAACAGGTCCGGGTCGCCGTCGCAGTCGATGTCGGCCAGGGCGGGGAGGTTCTGCCGGTCGGAGAAGACGAGCGTGTCGCGCACGGCGCCGCCGTGGGCGACGTAGGTGGCCCTGAGCGTATCGACGGCCAGCTCGAAGCGGGCGGCGGCGGGCGTGCCGGTGTTGCGGTAGAGGCGGACGTAGCTGAACGGCGTCTCGGCCAGCACGTCGAGATCGCCGTCGCCGTCGAGGTCGGCCAGGCGTGCCCACTCGCCCACGTCGAGGCCGGCGAAGGCGTCGGTGCGCCAGGCGAAGCGGTGCGCCTGCGGCGTGCCGGTGTTCTCGAAGAACATCAGCTGGCCGGAGCGGTCCTGCACGAACAGGTCCGGGTCGCCGTCGCCGTCGATGTCGGCGAACTGCGGGCGGGGCACGTTGAGGCCGCCGAGCCACGGATGCCCGTACGGCGCGCCCCCGGCCTGGCGCACCGGCACGGCGTCGATCTGGCGGGTGTAGGGCTGGGCGGCCAGCGGCGGCGCCCCGGCCAGCAGCAGTAGGAGCAGCAGGGAGCGGGATGACGGCGAACGGCGCAAGGGGCCTCAACGATGGTGATGCGAGAGCCTCGTTTCTATCCCCGTGGGAAGGGCCTCGACCTCCAGAACCTTTTCGATGGCACCGGTGGACGTGTTGATGACGACGACGGTTCCGGCTTTCTCGTTGTCGCCGAGGTCGTAACGAGGCCGGTAATCGCCCCGCGCGTTGTTGTTGGAGAGGTAGAGGGTGTGCCCGTCGGGCGAGAGGGTGCTGCCGTGCGGCTGCGCCAGCCCGTAGCCCTGGAGGACCGCCGTGACCGCCTGGCTGCGCGTATCGACGACGGTGACGGTGTTGGCGCCCTTGTTGCCGAAGTAGAGCGTGCCGCCGTCGGGCGAGAGCACCGGATGCCAGGGCGCCGCGTTCACGTCGAGCGTCGTGCGCAGCGCCGGACGGGCCGGGTCGGCCAGGTCGAAGATCTGCACCTGCCCGGCCACCTGTCCGGTGACGTAGAGCGTGCGGCTGTCCGGCGCGATGGCCAGGTGCAGGTACCCCTTCGGCGCGCCGTCGAACGTCGAGAGGCTGACGTCGTTCGTCGCCGTCTCGACGGCGGCCAACTGGTTGGTGACGAGGCTGACGGCGTAGGCATAGCGCCCGTCCGGGCTGACGTGCAGGCCGTGGGGCTTCTCGAAGAAAACGCCGACCACGTCGAGCAACTGCATGTCCGAGCGGCGGAAGACCCCGATGCTGCGCGGCGGATCGACGGCGCTGAGCGACCGCCCGGCGTAGAGCAGGTCCGCCTCGGGATGCAGCGAGACCAGGCCCGGCGCCTCAAAAATATCCGTGCGCCCGACCAGCTCGTTCCGGCGGTTGAACTTGAGCACCGTGTTGGCCCCGATGAGCGAGACGTACCAGAACGATCCGTCCGCCTCGACGGCCACGTGGTGCGGCTTGGGCGTGCCGGCAAAGCCGAAATCGGCCAGCTTGACGGTGCGCACGACGAGGCGGGCTTCCAGGTCGATGACGGAGATGGAGCCGGCGTCCTGGTTGCAGACGTAGAGCCATTCCCGGTCGCCTTCGTAGGGTGCCTCGCCGGCGTCGTTGCGGGCGCCCTCGTCGATCCAGCGGGCCAGGAAGTCGATCTCGTCGCGCCGGAGCGTGTCGGCGCCGAGGGCCGCCGGGTGGGCCGGGCGCAGCTTCGTGGCCAGTTCGAGCAGCAGGCTGTTTTCGGCGTCGAAGGCGATGAGCGCCTCGCCGAAGGCGGAGCCGGCGACGAGGTGATCCCACGAATCGAGGCGGAGGCCGGCTGCCGCGTCGGCGTCGGCGTGGCAACCGGCGCACTTGCGATCCAGCAGGGGCTGCACGTGCAGCCCGTAGCGGATGTCCCGGATCCGGGCATAATCGATCTCGACGGTGCGCCGATTCGCATCGCCCAGGAGTTCGCAGCCGGCCAGGCACAGCGCGAGCAGGAGCACAGCGAAGGGACTCTTCATAGACGACCGGCGGCGCGCACCGCCGCCGCGCTTACTTCACCAACGTGACGGTCCCGGCCCTGGAAAAACGCGCGCCCTCGACGTGCCAGAGGTAGGTGCCGCTGGGCAGAGCGGCGCCGTCGAGCGTGAAGCGGCGGGCCTCGCCGGCGGGCATCAGGCCGTCGTAGAGCAGCGCCACGCGGCGGCCCAGCACGTCCACCACGCTCACCCGCACGTGCTCCTCCTCGGCCAGCACCAGGCGCAACGTCGAGCGGTCACGGAACGGGTTGGGGTAGACATCGGCCTGCATCCCGGCGTCGGGCAGTTCCACGAAGACTTCGACTTCGGGCGAGTAGGCGTAGGAGCCGTTTTCGCGCAGTTGCCGGAGGCGGAAGACGTAGCGGCCCGGCAGCAACCCTTCGACCCGGTAGTGGTAGTCGCCCGGCGCGTCGCCCTCAATGAAGGTCAGCACCTCCCAGGCCGCCGCGCCGCCTTC
>JBFGTT010000353.1:0-4656 GCA_041565995.1 Rhodothermales bacterium | reverse complement strand
GCCAGTGGGTGAATGCGGGCGTGAACCTCTTTTTTTGCAGACAGTTCCAGCAGGCGCTTTCCGGCGAGAAAATAAGGGTTTCGCAGGCCCGCTCTGCCGGTGGGCGAGAAGATAGCGCGGCGGGAGGCTGTTTACAAGCACGCCCGCCCAGGCCAGCCGGCGCAGGCGTTCAGGGCGCGCGGTTGACGTCCCACAGATATTCGAACCGCACGTAGGGTAGGGCTTTGAGGGCGGCGGCGGTGCGGCCCGCGAGGACCTGGCGCAGGCGGGCGTAGCCGGGCCGCGAGGCAGGCATGTAGGCCAGCAGCAAGTCGCCGGCGGGGCGGTCGGGCCGGTCGAAGTCGGGGCCGTACCAGTCGAGCAGGGCGGAGAGCACGACGCGGTCGCCCTCAACGCGGAAGTGGACGGGGCTGGCCGTGAAGTCGCGCATGGCGGCCTCCAACTCGACCTCCAGCGTGGCGGCGGTGAAGGCGCGGCGGCGCAGGCGCGGGCAGGAGACGGCGGCGCAGTTGAGGCCCACGTGCAGGCGCGGGTCGAGCCGGGCCACCTGCAAGGGTTGGAGCGCCGCGCGCCCCGGCTGGCCCCGCAGAATCACGTTTTCGATCTCGTTGAGCGAAACGTCCAGGCGGGCGGTGCGGAAGGGGCGCTCGAAAAAGGCGTCGCCGAAGCCGTCGTCGATGATGTGGCGCACCTGCGGCGTCTCGACGATGTTTTGCAGCATCTGGACGTTGTAGGCGTTGATCCAGAAGGCCAGCTTTTGCTCGAAGGTGCGCAGCCTCGCCGGGTCGAACGTTTCGACGGCCTTGAGCACGCGGCGGAACGCCGGGTTGTGCACTCCGCGCAGCAGGTCGTATCGGACGCGCCCGTCCTCGGTAACCGTCTCTTGCAGGAGACTCTTGAGGGCGGTTTCGTAGTCGGGCGCCGGCATTGCGTCGCCGGCCCGCCCCTCCTGCGCGAGGGCAGGGGGGCAGCAGACCAGGAGGACGAGGCAGACGACGAGCCGAAGCATGCGCCTTGAGCGGGATGATGGAGAGGGCAAGCCGGTCCAGGCCGATAAAATCAAGGATTGTGCCGAAAACCGGTCGCCTCTTTCACGCTGTTCCGGCGAGGCTCAGCGGCTACCGCCTACCTGTTCGTCTTCGGGCATCGGCAGCGGCTTGCGGGGCAGCCTGTCGGCGCGCTCGGCGGTGTGGTAGACGAAGGACGCGATGATGGTGGCCGCCTGCTTGAGGTCGTCGGCCAGGGCGTGGTCGTAGACGTCCATGTTGGAGTGGTGCGTGCGCGAAGAATAGGCCACGTGGTCCTGGATGAACTGGAAGCCGGGCAGGCCGGCGGCGTCGAAGGCCAGGTGGTCGGTGCCGCCGGTATTGGCGAGCGTCAGCGTGGCGGCCTCCAGGTCGTGGAAAGGCCGCAGCCAGGCGCGGAAGAGGGGCGCGACGGCCTCGTTGCCCTGCAAATAGACGCCCCGGATCTTGCCGGTGCCGTTGTCGAGGTTGTAGTAGGCCGAGAACCGGGCGTGGTCGGGCTTGAGTTCGGAAGGCGGGCGGCCCCATCCGGCGATGGTGGCGAAGTGGTCGTTGACGTAGGCGCGCGAGCCGTAGAGGCCCTGCTCCTCGCCCGTCCAGAGCGCGATACGCAGGGTGCGGCGGGGCTGCCGGCCCAGCTCGGCGTACGTCTCCTTGAGGATGCGCATGACTTCCATCATGACGGCGCTGCCGGCGGCGTTGTCGGTGGCGCCGGTGCCGGCGTGCCACGAGTCGAGGTGGGCGCCCACCATCACCAGCTCGTCTCCGACCGCCGGGGCGGCGCCGGGGATCTCGGCCACGACGTTGTATTGCATCGGGTCGTCGTCGTGGAAGGTCACGTCGAGGGCGAGGTCGAGCGTGACGGGCAGGCCCCGCCAGAGCAGCCGGTAGAGGCGGTTGTAGTGCTCGACGGCGAGGGTGAATTGCGGGATGACGGCCTGGCCGCGCGGATCCCAGCCGCTGGGCCGGTCGAACCAGGGGGTGCCTTCGGGGGCGGGCACCGAGACGCTGGAGACGAAGATGGTGCCGTAGTCGCCCTTGTAGGAGCGGTCGAGGAGGGCCAGGGGCTGCTCGTCGACGAGCATCTGCATGCGGCGCTGCGCGATCTGGCGCTGGCGCAGGCGTTCGGGGTCGGGCTGTCGATCCTCGCCCGGCGCCTCGCCGGCCCAGTTGGCCTGGCCCAGGAGCTCCTCCGGCGTGCGGCGGCGGGCGTAGGGCGCGAAGGGTTCTTCGACCTCGCGCGCCGGCTCCATCATCACGACCTTGCCGGCCAGCCTGCCCGTGAAGCCCTCGAACTGCTCGTCCGTCTCGGCGTCGAAGAGGATCACCTCGGCGGAGCCGCTGACGCTCGGCGACCAGGCCTTGGGATAGGCGTGGACGGGGAAGACGGCGGCGCCGCGCGCCTGCATCCAGAACGTGTTGAGCGTCCAGCCGCGCCCGAACGGCCCCCAGGGTTCGAGGTGGGCGTTTTGCAGGCCCCAGGCTTCGAGTTGCGAGAGGATCCACCGGGACGCCTCCATCAGCGCGGGCGAGCCGGTCAGGCGGGGGCCGTGCACGTCGGTGAGCCAGCCCAGGTGCTCCATCACCCGGCTCTGCTCCAGGCCGTGCTTGCGGATGACTTCGACGGCGGCCTCGTCGACGGGTTCTTCGAGCGCAGCCTGCTGCGCCAGGGCCGGCGCCAGGCCCACGAACAGCAGCAGCGCCAGCGCCAGGCCGCGACGGTAGGATCGATCCAACATGACGGTTCTCCTTCGGGTTGGGATGGAAATGACGGTGCCGGAAGATACGGCTTTCGAGGAGGGGATGGGATGCAAAAAAGCAGGCGCCCGCCGCCCCCGCTACTCGGGCAGCAGGCCCCGCTCGCCAGGTGCGTCCAGCCCGCCTTCCCACCGCCGAAACCGTTCCAGATCCGCCCGGATGGCGCGGACGACGGCCCCCACCACGGCTACGTCGTCCACGAAGCCGATGCCCGCGAGCGCGTCCGGGATCAGATCCACCGGGTTGACGAAGTAGAGGAGCGCGGCGACGGCGTAGAGCACCGACCGCCACGGCACGGCCCGATACTCGCGCCTGGCCCAGGTACGCGCCAGGCGCAGCAGCGTGCGCAGGTCGTCCCGGATCCAGGCGAGGGCCTGCTCGTGGCGGGCCAGCCGGGCGTAGGCGCTGCGGACCAGGCGGAACAGGCGCGCGCGGCGGCGCATCACCCGGACCGCCGCGCGCCGCGCCAGCGCAAAGGCGGGGTTTTGCCTCAGGCTGCCCGCCGCTTCAGAGGGCGCCTGCGCGGCCCCGGTGTCCGTGCTCGTCTCAGGCATGGGCAAGGCAGGATGCGAGGGAATAGGCTCAAGGTAACCCATGTGGTGCGGTAATGCTCGGTAGCCTTCAAACGACGAAGGACGACCGATGAGGGGCGCATGGGATCGTCCGTCGTCCATCGTCCGTCGTCGGCATTGTGCTTTGTGTTTATTTGTGTTATGCTTAGATGAGCAGAGGGAGACGCCCTGCCCGCCTGATCCAACGCCTCATGAAGACGCCCCGATCCGAGTTTACGCAGACGTTGCGTTCGGCCGGTACGGGCGACGTGGCCGCCGCAGAGCGCCTGTGGTCTTTGTTGTACGACGAGTTGCGCCGGATCGCGCATCGCCAGCTCCTGGGCGAGCGCCCCGACCACACCCTCTCGACGACGGCGCTCGTGCACGAAGCCTACCTCCGGCTCGTCGATCAGGTGGAGGCCGGCCAGGACGAACGGACGTACTTCTTCGGCGTGGCGGCCCGCGTGATGCGGCAGGTGCTCGTCGATTACGCCCGCGCCCGCGCCGCCAAAAAGCGCGGCGGCGGCCTGCGCAACGTGCCCCTCGACGAGGCCCGCTACCTGACCGACGAACGGGCCGAAGAACTGATGGCGCTCGACGAAGCCCTCTCGAAGCTCGAACGCCTCAACGCGCGCCTGAGCCGCGTGGTCGAATGTTGCTACTTCGGCGGCTTCACGCAAAAGGAGACCGCCGACGTGCTCAACGTCTCCTTGCGCACCGTCGAACGGGACTGGCTCAAGGCCAAGGCATGGCTCTATCACGAGATGTACGGCGCCCGCGGCAGCGCATGAAAGCGCTCTGCCAGGACGTTCCTACGCAGCGCCCTTGCGTTTCATAAGCAGTCCAAACGTTTTCCTCCAGCGCTCGTTTACGTCGATACCGACCGGCTTCCAGAGGGATACCGCCATGTCGCCCGAAGAGTGGCAAGAGATCGAAACCCTCCTTGACGAGGCCCTGCCTCTGTCCGCACAGGAGCGCGCGGCGCTGCTCGACCGCGCCTGCGCCGGGGCTGCTACGCTGCGCCGTCACGTCGAAGCGCTGCTGGCTTCGCATGAGGAAGCCGAAGCCGAGGCCTTCCTCGCGGCGGCGCCTCACCTGGCCGCCGGCCAACTGTTGCTCGGAGCGGCCCTGCAGGAGGTGGCCAGGGCGGCGGAGGGGGACGCCGATCTGGAGGCGGGCCAGACGCTGGGCGCCTACAACATCGTCCGGCCACTGGGGCGTGGCGGCATGGGCACCGTCTACCTGGCCGAGCGCGCCGACGGGCAGTTCCACAAGCACGTGGCGCTCAAGGTCGTCAAGCGGGGCATGGATACCGACGAGAT
>JBFGTT010000352.1:0-4673 GCA_041565995.1 Rhodothermales bacterium | reverse complement strand
CGTAGCCGGTGGCGCGGAGGCGGCTTGCCTCGGTGACGTCGGTGAAGTGGAGGGTGCCGGTTTCGACGAGGTCGTTGCGGTAGAGGCGGTCCAGGTAGCGGGCCAGGTCCGAGGAGTCGGCGTCGGTGCCGAGGGGGTGACCCTGGACGGCGTAGAGGTCGAGGTCGCCGTCGTTGTCGTAGTCGAAGAGGGCGCCCCCGGCGCCGGTCATCTCGACGAAATACAACTGGCCCGACATGCCGTTGACGTGCACGAAATCGAGGCCGACGTCCGCCGAGACATCCCGCAATATGGCCGTCGGCGAGCCGGCCTCCGTCGCTCCGTTTTGCGGAGGCGGCGTCGGTCCGTCTGTGTGGCAGGCGGCCAGGAGCAGCAGCACCGCTGCCCACTTTTCGTGGCGTCGAGGATTCATGCCAGACCCTTTTTTGCTGAAACGTGTCTTACACCAGCGCAGGGGTGAAAAGATCGAGGTGCCGCCGGATCGCGGGAATATACGGTAACCCAAGATGTGACCTACCAGCGAAAGGCTACCGGGACGACCGACGAAAGGCGAGGGACGATCTTTTTGGCGCTTCATCGGTCGTCTATCGAGGCCTGCCGGTGCCGGGTCGGACCCCGCGACGATGCCCGGCGTTTCCTACCTTGAGTGCACGTCCGCCCGGGGCAGACGCCGCTACGAACCCCACGCACCCCATCGCCCACCTTTATGCGTCCACGACGGTTGATCGACGCGGCGCGCGGCCTCGCCGGGGTCGTCGTCGCCGGCCTGCTCGCCGCTGCGGTGCTCGGCTGCGCCTCGGAGGGTACCGGCGCCGCGCAAGCCCCCCCCGCCTCGCCGCCGCAGCAGGAAGTGCCGCCCAACACCCTCACCGACGCCGAAAAGGCCGAAGGCTGGCGCCTCCTCTTCGACGGCTCGACGTTCGCCGGCTGGCGCGGCCTCGGACGCGATAGTATCCCGGCGGGCCACTGGATCGTCGAGGAGGGCGCCATCCGCAAGGTCGCCAGCGGCGCCGTACCCACCGCCCCCGACGGCCAGCCCCTCCAGGGCGGCGACCTGATGACCGTCGAGACCTTCGACGCCTTCGACCTCAGGCTGGAGTGGAAGGTCGCTCCCGGCGCCAACAGCGGCGTCAAGTACAACGTCTCCGAGGCGCTCTCCACGTCGATGCCGCCGGTGCACGCCGCGCTCGGCTTCGAATACCAGGTCCTCGACGACGAGCGGCACCCTGACGCGCGCAACGGCCCCAACCGTACGGCGGCGGCGCTCTACGACCTCGTCCCGCCCGGCGCGGGCAAGGCGCTGCGGCCCGTGGGGCAGTACAACGAGGCGCGCATCGTCTTCCGGGGCGGCCACGGCGAGCACTGGCTCAACGGCGAGCAGGTGGTCGCCTACGACCTCGGCAGCGCCGTTTTCGACGCGCTGCTGGCGGCCAGCAAGTACGCCTCCATCCCCGGCTTTGCCGACCGCCGCGCGGGGCACCTCGTCCTGCAAGATCACGGCGACGACGTGTGGTTCCGCAACCTGAAGATCCGCCTCCTGCCGCCACCCTGAGGGCGGGGTTTGGTCTCCGAGTGTTCGAGGTCGCAACGCAAACACGTCAACACCTTCGAGGTGACCATGTCCGAAACCCTTTCCCGTCGCGCTTTTTTGAAGGCCGCTGCCGTGGGCGCTGCCGGCGCGGCGTTCGCGCCGTCGTGGGCGGGGCAGGCCGCCTCCCGGACGGCGTCCGGCGCGGCGGCGTCGTTCCGGCTCGGCGTGGCGAGCTACTCGCTGCGGCGGTTCTCTCGCGCCGAGGCCATCGCCATGATCCAGGCGCTGGGCACGCCCTACGTGAGCGTCAAGTCGTTCCATCTGCCCTACGAACACACGCTCGAAGAGCTGGCGGCGGCGGCCCGCGCGTTCAGCGAGGCGGGGCTGCGCCTCGTCAGTTGCGGCGTCAACAACATCCGGGAGGACGACGACGCCCACATTCGCCCGTTCTTCGACTACGCCCGCGCCGCCGGCATCCCGATGCTGGTCATCGCCCCGACGCCGGAGAACCTGCCCCGCATCGAGGGCTTCGTCCGGCGTTACGACCTGCCGGTGGCCATCCACAACCACGGCCCCGAAGACCCGCACTTCCCCACGCCGCAGGCCGCCCTGGAGCAGATCCGGGGGATGGACCCCCGCGTCGGGCTGTGCGTGGACGTGGGGCACACGGCCCGCACCGGCGCGGACGTGGTGCAAGCCCTCGCCGAAGCCGGCGACCGCCTGCTCGACCTGCACATGAAGGACCTGCGCGACCTGCGCGAGGCGGAGAGCCAGTGCATCGTAGGCGAAGGCGCCATGCCCGTGGCCGACCTCTTCCGGCAGTTGCAGCGGATGGACTACCGGGGCTGCGTCAACCTGGAGTACGAGATCGACCCGGACGACCCGCTGCCGGGTATGCAGCGGTCGTTCGCCTACCTGCGGGGCGTGCTGGCGGGACTGGGGCAGCGGTAGGGCCGCTTCATTTCGTGCCGCGTTCGAGGGCTTCCCAGAGGCCGCTGAGGTACATCGCGCCGAGGGCCCGGTCGTAGAGGCCGTAGCCGGGGCGTCCGGTTTCGCCCCAGATCATCCGCCCGTGGTCCGGGCGCATCGGCCCCCGGAAGCCGATCTCGTGGTAGGCTTGCAGGACCGCGAAGAGGTCCACGTGGCCGAAGCGGGAGGGGTGGGGCGTCTCGTGGAAGGTCTGGGGCGCGGTCACGCGGACGTTGCGGCAGTGGGCGAAGTGGATGCGGTGTCCGAAGGTTCGGATCATGGCCGGAAGGTCGTTTTCCGGGTCGGCGCCGAGCGAGCCGGTGCAGAAGGTGAGTCCGTTGGCGGGGTGATCTACGAGGCTGAGCAGGCGTTGGAGGGCGCGGGCGTCGGTGATGATGCGGGGCAGGCCGAAGAGGGGCCAGGGCGGGTCGTCCGGGTGGAGGCCCAGCGCGACGCCGGCGGCGGCGGCCACGGGCACGACGCGTTCGAGGAAGTAGCCGAGGTGGTCCCAGAGGCGTTCGGCGTCGACGGAGCGGTAGGCGGCCCGGAGGCGGCGCAGGTCGTCGGCGGAGTAGGCGGCGGCCCATCCGGGCAGGCCGATCGTGCCCCGGCCCAGGTCGATGCGGGCGAGGGCGTCGGGGTCGAAGCCGAGCGTGGTGGAGCCGTCGGGTAGCGGCATCGCCAGGTCCGTGCGCATCCAGTCGAAGACGGGCATGAAGTTGTAGCAGAGCACGGGGATGCCGACGGCGCCCAGGTTTTCGACGCTACGGCAGTAGGCTTCGATGAGGCGGTCGCGGGTGGGTCGGCCCAGCTTGACGTCTTCGTGGACGGGGATGCTCTCGACGACGCGCAGGCGCAGCCCGGCGGCTTCGACTTCGGCGCTGAGGCGTTCGAGGCGTTCGACGCTCCAGGGGGCGCCGGGCGGGAGGTCGTAGAGGGCGCTCACGACGCCCGTGAGGCCGGGTATCTGCCGGATGTGTGCCAGCGGCACCGGGTCGTCCGGCCCGTACCATCGAAAGGTCAGTTCCATTTTTCTCGTTAACTTGAGCGAAGGCGTATGTGAAGATACGTTCAAGAACGCCCTCCGTATCGAAAAAATGGGCCGTGCGGCCCGGTTTAGTGTCGCGCGAGGCGGCTGATGCCGGCACCGCCTGTCGGCGACGCAGCGCCGCTTCCTGTGTGCATCCGCAACGGCGGGCGGCGCGGGGGGCGTCGGCCTGTTTCGGAGCGGAAGTCGTGGCCGGAGCGTCTGGCACCCGGAATCCCCTTGGAAGAGCCTTGTAAGTTTCCCACTTTTGGAATATCCTTAGGCTTCACCCTGCGGCGCTCTGTTGTGCCTCTGAGAGGATGTAAGCGCTTACTCTCGAACCCACCTCTGCAACATAACCAACCCCACTCACCCGCCATGGTTACCAGAAGCTTCTTCCTGGGGGTCCTGATGTTTGCCTGCGTCAGCCTCGCTTTCGCGCAGAGCAGGGACATCTCGGGAACCGTCATCGATGCAACCAACGGATACCCGCTGCCGGGCGTCAACATCGCCATCCAGGGCACCACCACGGGCACCGCCACCGGCATCGACGGCTCCTACAGCATCCGCGCCAACAGCGAAGACGTGCTCGTCTTCTCCTTCGTCGGCTACCTGACGCAGGAGATCACCGTGGGCAGCCAAAACGTCATCAACGTGGCCTTGCAGGAGGACGTCGAACTGCTCGAAGAGGTCGTCGTGGTGGGCTACGGCGTGCAGAAGAAGGCCGACGTGACGGGCGCCGTCGGGGCTGTGAACGTCTCCGAGGCCAACGTTGGGTTAGTGACTTCGCCGGAGCAGTTGATCCAGGGCCGGGTGGCCGGCGTCTCGATCATCCAGAACAGCGGCGAGCCGGGTTCCAACGTGACGGTGCGCATCCGCGGCGGCACTTCGATCAGCGCCTCCAACTCGCCGCTCTACGTCATCGACGGCGTGCCGCTCGACAACAGCGCCACCGACCCCGGCGGCAACCTTGCCGGCCAGACCGATTCCGGGCCGCGCAACCCGCTCAACTTCCTCAACCCCAACGACATCGCCAACATCGACATTCTCAAGGATGCTTCGGCGGCGGCCATCTACGGCAGCCGGGGCGCCAACGGGGTCATTCTGATCACCACCAAGAAGGGCCGCGAAGGGCAGGTACAGGTG
>JBFGTT010000351.1:0-4688 GCA_041565995.1 Rhodothermales bacterium | reverse complement strand
GCCGGCAAGCGGCAGACCGGGCCGGCGCTGCGACGGCTGGTGCTGCCGACGCTGGCCTTTTTCGCCGGGCACTGGCTCGGCCGCCGACGCTGACGAGGCACCGCCTGTTTTTAAGGATTTTTTGAAGATCAGACTAAGGAATATACTGGAAGCGCTTTTTATCATTAAAGAATTTTGACAGATCAACCAAATTGCCTTATTATATTCGGCGATCTCCTTGGTCCGCTTTATCCCTTCAGCATACCTCCTCGACCACATGATCCGTCGCTTGCTTTTCCTCACGGTCCTGCTGCTGGCTGCCGGGGCGCAGTCCGCCTTTGCGCAGGAGGCGGCCGAAGCCGCCATCTCGGCCCCGGACACCGCCTGGCTGCTCGTCTCGACGGCGCTGGTGCTGCTGATGACGCCGGCGCTGGCCTTTTTCTACGGCGGCCTGGTACGCTCGAAGAACGCCCTCAACACGATGATGATGAGCTTCATCGCTCTGGGCGTGGCGGGCGTACTCTGGGCGCTCGTGGGCTACTCGGTGGCCTTCAGCGAGGGCAACGCCTTCATAGGCGGCCTCTCGATGGCCTTCCTCAGCGGCGTCGGGGTGGAGCCGAGCGGGAGCATCCCGCACCTGCTCTTCATGGCCTTTCAGGGCACCTTCGCCATCATCACCGCCGCGCTGATTTCGGGCGCCGTCGTCGAACGGATGCGCTTCGGCGCCTACCTGGTGTTCATCGCGCTCTGGGGCCTGTTGGTCTACGCGCCGGTGGCGCACTGGGTCTGGGGCGGCGGCTGGCTGGCCGACCTCGGCGCGCTCGACTTTGCCGGCGGCGCCGTGGTACACGTCAACGCGGGCGCGGCGGCGCTGGTGGCGGCGCTGGTGCTGGGCGCGCGCAAGGATTTCGGGCGGCAGGCCCTCTTGCCGCACAACGTGCCGTTCGTGTTGCTGGGCGCGGGCCTGCTGTGGTTCGGCTGGTTCGGCTTCAACGGCGGCAGCGCCCTGGCCGCCGACGGCGTCGCCGCGCTGGCCTTCGTCAACACGATGCTGGCGCCGGCGGCGACGCTCGTGGTGTGGACGCTGCTCGATTACGTGCGCACGCAGAAGATCACCGCCGTCGGGGTAGCCACGGGCATCGTCGTCGGGCTGGTTGCCATCACGCCGGCAGCCGGGTTTATCTCGCCGGTGTTCGCGCTCATCCTGGGCGGCATCGCGGCGGTGCCCAGCTACTACGTGCTGCTCTGGCGCGCCCGCACCCGCCTCGACGACTCGCTCGACGTGTTCGCCGCGCACGGCGTCGGCGGCCTGACGGGCGCGCTGCTGACGGGCGTCTTCGCGCAGGAAGCCGTCAACGGCACCGCCGACGGGCTACTCTTCGGAGGCGTGGCGCAGTTCGGCGTGCAGGTCCTCTCGGTGGCCGCCGTCTTCGTCTACAGCGGCCTGCTCACCTTCGTCATCCTCAAGGGGATGAGCTTCGTGACGAGCCTGCGCGCCTCCACCAGAGACGAAGGCCTGGGGCTCGACATCGTCAACCACGGCGAAGAAGCCTACACCGAGGGCGAAGGCGCCATCCTGCTGCTCGACGACGAGGTACCGCCGGTGCTGGCCGCCTCGGCCAACGGCAAAGCCGTCTCTACCCCTTCGCTCCACTGAAACCGGCCTCGTGAAGCCTGAGGGTGCCCGGCCGCCACGGCTCGGGCGGGCACCCTTACGCTCCATCCAGCGCAACCTCCTTACCGGACGATCCCATGAAACTCATCAAAGCCATCATCCGCCCGGACCAACTCGGCGACGTGCTCAAGGCGCTTTTTCAGGCCGAAGTGCACGGGCTGACCGTCACGCGCGTGCGCGGCCACGGCGGCGAAACCGAACCCGTCGAAACGTACCGGGGCACGACGGTCAAAATGGAACTGACCGACAAAGTGATGCTCGACATCGGCGTCTCCGAGCCGTTCGTCGAGCCGACCGTCGAGGCCATCCTCGCCGCCGCGCGCACCGGCGTCGTGGGCGACGGCAAGATCTTCGTGCTGCCGGTGGAAAAGGTCTACCGCATCCGCACGGGCGAAGAAGACACCGCCGCCGTCACGCCCGTCGCCTGAGCGTCAGCGTGTTCGCGTGGCTGGGGTGATTCATCTTGAACACTTGAACACGCGAGCACCTCAACCCTCAAGAGGCCGCTTCCCGAACTTTCGGGAGGCGGCTTTTCTTTTGGGGCGAACTATCGTATCTATTGGGTGGTTAAGCCTGCGTGAAGTCGACCGAGGCCGTAACAGCCCCGTTGCTTCTCACGTAGCCCGTGCCGTAACCAACCGAGCAAGGCCGCCATGGACACCGTCTACTGGGTCAGCCTGATCGTAGGGGGCTTCTTCGTCCTGCTTTCCATCTTCGGCGGCGGCGAGACCGACGCCGACGCGGACGTGGATTTCGACGCGGACGTGGATTTCGACGCGGACGTGGACTTCGACGTGGACGTGGATTTCGACGTGGACGTGGACTTCGACGCGGACGCTGACGTGCCGGGCAGCGGTGGACCGGACTTCGTGGACCTGTTCACCATCCGCGCGCTGTTCCTCTTCGTTGCCTTCTTCGGCCTCACCGGCGTGTTGCTCTCCTGGACGGGCACCGGCGAGCCGTGGACGGCGCTCCTCGCCGCGCTCACCGGCCTGATCGTCGGCCTCGGCGGCAACTACGTCATCAAGCGCGTTGGCTACGAACAGGTCTCGAGCGAAATCTCCACCCGCGACCTCAAAGGCAAGACCGGCCAGGTAATCCTGCCCTTCGGTAGCGAAGACAAGGGCAAGATCAGCCTGGTCACCAAGGGGCAGCGCCTGCAACTGGTGGCGCGCTCCTTCGGCGACGCGAAAGAGACGTTTGCGCCGGGCGACGAGGTCGTGGTCGTCCGGGTCGAGGGGCGGGTGGCGGAGGTGGTCAAGCCCGATTAAAGGCGGGCCGGCGGTTGCGGCGCGCCGTGCTTTTTCCGATCATGCCAGGCGGGCCGTGCCGTGCCTGCGACTCAATAAGGAGGTATCGCTATGGAAGCTATTCCCATCATTGCTGCCGTTCTCATCGCCGCCATCTTTGCCGTCTTCGGCATTATCCGGGCCAACCTCAAGATCTGCCCGCCCAATGAGGTGCTCATCTTCAGCGGGCGCAAGCGCAAGCTGCCTGCCGGCGGCGAAGTGGGCTATCGGGTCATCCAGGGCGGGCGCGGTTTCCGGATTCCCCTCCTGGAAAAAGTGGACCGGCTGCGCCTCACCACCATCCCCATCGACCTGACCGTCCAGAACGCCTACTCGAAGGGCGGCATCCCGCTGACCGTGCGCGCCATCGCCAACGTGAAGGTGGCCTCGAAAGAGCCGGAACTCAACAACGCCATCGAACGCCTGCTGGGCAAGGGCCTCGACGAGATTCAGACGCTGGCCAAGGAGACCCTGGAGGGCAACCTGCGCGGCGTGCTGGCCTCGCTGACGCCCGAGGAGGTCAACGAGGACCGGCTCAAGTTCGCCAAAGAACTGCTCGACGAGGCCGACAACGACCTCGGCGCCCTCGGCCTCCAACTCGACACCCTCAAGATCCAGAGCGTCGAGGACGACCGCGGCTACCTCGACGCCATCGGGCGCCAGCAGACGGCCCACATCCTCTCGGCCGCCGAGATCGCCGAGGCGGAGCAAAACGAACAGGCTCGCCTGGCCGAAGCCAAGGCCGACAAGGCGATTGCCGAGGCCCAGAACGAGGTACGCATCGTCAAGGCCCAACTCGCCAAGCACGCTGAATCCGAGGAGGCCAAGATTGAAGTGGCGGCCAAGACCGCCGAGGCGATCGCCCAGCAGGAGTTGGCCGAGCAGGAGATCTTGCTGGCCGAAAAACGGCAGCGCGCCGCCGTGGTCGTCGTCGCCGAAGCCGAGCGCAAGGCCAAGGAGGAAATCGCCGTCGGCGAGGCCGCCAAGATCCTCGAAAACGGCAAGGCCGAGGTGGAAGTGCTGCGCCAGAAGCTCGACCTGTGGAAGCAGGCCGGCTCGGACGCCGAACGGCTGTTCCTCATCCAGATGCTCCCCGACATCCTCTCGCAGATCGTCGAGACGGTGGATCACCTGAAGATCGACAAGCTGACGGTGGTCGATAGCGGCCACGGCCAGGGCGTGCCGGGTGTCTTCAACCAGATCGCCGGGGCCACGCCTGCGCTCCTGGAGAGCCTGAAGGCGTCCACCGGCATCGACATCGCCGGCATGCTCAGCCGCGCCGCCGCCTCCCAGGATGTCGCCGTAAAAAGGAACGACGAGCGCCCTCCCGCCGGCGACGGCAGCGTGTAAGCGCCGGGTAGGCAGGAAGGACGGTGCCGACGATCCCGTCGTCGCCTATCCCAGATCACTGCCCGTACGAGGCGGCGATCTCGTCCAGCATGCGCCGCAGCTTCGCCGCCGAGAACCAGCGGCCACGCACCATCACGCCTGCGCGCTGCGTTTGCACGTGCGTCACGTCCTCCAACGGGTTGCGGTCGAGCAAGATCAGGTCGGCCCGCAGGCCGGCGGCGACGGTGCCGAAGGCGTCCTGCGCCTCCAGGAAGGTTGCCGCGCCCGAAGTGCCCGCCCGGAGGGCCTGGTAGGGCGTCAGGCCCGCGTCTTGCAGGTGAGCCAGTTCTTCGTGGATAGAGAAGCCCTGGAGGATGTAGCCGAAGCCGGCGTCGGTGCCCAGCAGGATCCTGCCG
>JBFGTT010000350.1:0-4694 GCA_041565995.1 Rhodothermales bacterium | reverse complement strand
GTCGTGGTGGAAGAGGAGCAGGCGGCCTACGTCGGCGGCGGCGGCGAGGTCGCAGGCGCGGCGGACGCGGCTGTGGCCCCAGCCCTGGTGCCGGGGCAGTTCGTCGTCGCGGTACTGGGCGTCGTGGCAGAGCACGTCGGCCTCGCGGCAGAAGGCGGCGAAGGCGTCGAACGAGGCCGTCGGGTGGGCCGCTTCGAGTTCGTTGTCGGGGATGAAGACGAAGACGCGTCCCCGGTGCTCGACGCGGTAGCCCAGCGCGCCGCCGGGGTGGTTGACGGCCATCGCGCGGACGTCGAAGCCGTGGCGGGCCAGGTAGGCCGTCGCGTCGTCGGAGACGCGGTGGAGGGCGCAGCACAGGTCGTCCGGGCGCAGCGGGAAGTGGACGCCGTCGAGCAGGTTCAAGAGCGACCACGCCTGGCCCTGGCGGTGATAGTCGAGCAGGTGGACGGTGCAGGTTTCCTCGAAGAGCGGGTCGAACATCGGGAAGCCGCAGAGGTGGTCCGTGTGCAGGTGGGTCAGCAGGATGAAGATCTCCTTGCCGCCGCCGAGCGCCTTGCCCAGCCCCCGGATGCCGGTGCCGGCGTCGAGCACGAGCACCTTGCCGTCGACCTCGACGCTGACGCAGGTGGTGTTGCCGCCGTAGCGGACGGTCTGCGCCCCCGGCGTGGCCAGCGTGCCGCGGACGCCCCAAAACGTGACGATCATAGCAGCGCGTTGGGGATCGTGGACGGGTGCGGCTTGGGAGCGTACGGGCGCTCGGTGCGATGCCTGCCTGGCTACGGCCCGGCGGTGAACGTCGCCGGGAAGGCGACCACCAGTATGAAGATGAAAATGAAAAGCGTCACCCCCGCGATGAGCGCGAACATAAAGGTGGTGTAGGAGATGCGCAGCAGCGCAAACTTCTTCTGGAGCACGCTGCCGAGGCCGTAGATGTCGCGGATCATGTTGTAGTAGAGCCGGTCGGTGTCCTGGAGCAGTTCGGCCATGCCCCGCACGTAGTCGTCCTGCGAGAGGTGCACGAAGTTGCCGAAGAACAGGATGTTGGCCTTGTTCTGCCGCACGTCGTCGAGCGTGATGAGGGTGCTGCTGACGCGGGGGCGGGCCGCCAGCACCGCATAGACCATCGAGACGAGGCAGCCGATGAGCAGCACCGGCGTCGGGATCAGCAGCCACGGGTTGGCGTCGATCTTGGAGGCGATGGTGCCCAGGATGATCGAGATGATCAGGCCGTTGATCGAGATCATGATGTTGGACTTGGCGTCGGCCAGCGCGCTCAGGTCCATGTTGACGCGGTAGGAGGTGCGAAACATGGTTTCGATGCCGCGCGAGGTGCCCAGCGTGCCGGTGTCCTTCTTGTCCTTGTCTTTCTGCTTTTTCTTTTTCTTCTTGTTTTTCTTTTTTTCATCCTCGAGCGGCGCGGCGAGCGCGGCGTCGAGCGCCTGTTGCGGATCGAGGTCCTGCGAGGCCGCAGGCACAGCCTGCCGGGCGACCTCGTCCCCGTGTTCGGTTTCCTGGGTCATGGGAGCATCACCGGATGGAAATGAGGGGCGGCGCCTGCAGCGCGCCTTCGCTTAGCCGTAATGCCGCAAGCCGACGAACGTTTCGGCGCGGCGCGGGTACGCAGGAGGCGCCCTGCCGGCGTTCTCGGCATTTTTTCGATAGCTACATGGTAAGATGTTACGCGCACTTCTGCCATACCCCTGCCGCTGCTTCGTCCTCGCCCTGGTGCTGGCCGCCTGCCCCGTAGCCTGCGCGCAGCAGCCGCCTCCACCGGGCCAGGCCCCCTACGCCGACTCGCTCCGCGCCGCCGCGCCCTACGCCTTCGACCGCCCCGACACCCTCTTTCGCCTGCCGGGCCGCCTGCGCGAAATCTCCGGCCTGACGGTCCTCGACGACGACTTGCTGGGCGCCGTGCAGGACGAAAAAGGCGTGCTCTACCTCCTCAACCGGCACACCGGCGAGGTGGAGGACGAACGCCGCTTCGAAAAAGACGGCGACTTCGAAGACCTCGCCCGCGTGGGCGAGCGCGTCTTCGTGCTGCGCAGCGACGGCACGCTCTTCGAAATCGAGGACTGGCGCGCCGCCAAGCTCAAGGCGAAGAAGCACAAGACCCGGCTCAGCGCCAGGTACGACACCGAGGGCCTGGCCTACGACGCCGCTCGGCATCGCCTCTTGATCGCCTGCAAGGAATACGCCGGCAAGGGCCTCAAGCATCGCAAGGCCGTCTACGCCTTCGACCTCGAGGGCGAGGCCCTGGTCGAGGCGCCCGCCTACACCATCGACGTCCGCGCCATCAGCGAGGGAGGAGCCTCCGAGGGCGGGCTGAACGAACGCCTGCGCCGGGCGCTACGGCCGGCGGTGGACCTGAGCGACTTCAAGCCCGCCGCCCTCGCGCTGCACCCGCTGACGGCGCGGCTCTACGTGGTCTCGTCGGTGCGCAAGGCGGTGGTGGTGCTGGCGCCCGACGGCGCCGTCGAGGCCGTCTGGCCGCTACCCGACCCGCCGCTACGGCAACCCGAAGGCATAGCTTTTCTGCCCGACGGCACCCTCTTCCTCGCCACCGAAGGCGCGGGCGCGCGGGCCGCCCTGTTGCGGTATTCGTACCGGCCATGACCATGCCTTTCCGGATCCTCGCCGCCGCCTCGTTGCTCCTGCTGGCAGGCTGCGCCGCCTCGCGGCCCTACGTGGCCGAGCCGTACGCCGGATGGCAGGACGTGGCGCCCCCGCCCGACTCGGCCAGGGCCTACCGCGTCTTCCTCCTCGGCGACGCCGGCGACCCCGCCCTCGACCCGCCCGAACCGGTGCTGCGCCTGCTCAAGACGCGCCTCGAAGCCGCCGGCGCGGAGGCCGCCGTCGTCTTCCTGGGCGACAACATCTACGAAGCCGGGCTGGCCGACTCCGGCGACGCCCGCCGCCGGCAGGACGAAGCCCGCCTGATGGCCCAACTCAAAACCGTCGAGAAGTTCGAGGGCCGCGTCGTCTTTTTGCCCGGCAACCACGACTGGAACCACTGGCGGGCCGGCGGCCTGGAGGCTGTCCGGCGCCAGGAACGCTTCGTCGAAGACACGCTGCGGCGGGGCAACGTCTTCCTCCCCGACGACGGCTTCCCCGGCCCCGTCGAAGTCGAACTGACCAACCGCCTCACGCTCGTCGTGCTCGACACGCAGTGGTGGCTCCACCGCCACGAGAAGCCCTACGGCGACACCGGCGACTACGACCTCGAAGAAGACGCCGACTTCCTGCTCCAGCTCGACGACGTGCTCAAGCGCAACCGCAAGAAAGACCTGCTGGTGACGGCCCATCACCCGCTTTTTTCGAACGGCTCGCACGCCGGCTACCTGCCGCTGCGCTACCACCTCTTCCCGCTGACGCAACTACACCCGGCGCTCTACCTGCCGCTGCCCCTGCTCGGCTCGGCCTATCCGCTCTTCGTCCGCTTCTTCGGGGCGCGGCAGGACCTGGCCCATCCCCGCTACAAGGCCCTGCGCCGGGCGCTGCTGCCCATCCTGGCCGGGCACGAGCGCCTGGTCTACGCCGCCGGGCACGATCACAACCTGCAACACTTCCCCGTGCAGCAGCAGCATTACCTCGTCAGCGGGGCGGGGTCGCGGACGTCGGCGGCGGCGCCGGGGCGCGGCGTGGCCTTCACGTACGGACGCAAGGGCTTCGCTGTACTCGACTACTTCCGCGACGGCGCCGTCTGGCTGGAGATGTGGGCGCCCGAAGGCGACGGCGCGACGGGCCGCCTGCTGTTCCGAACCCGCCTCTACGGCCCCGCGCCCGAACTGGTCGATCCCGGCGTGCGCGACGGCCTCGGCGGCCTCGACTACGGCGACAGCACCGCCGTGGCGGCGGCCAACCCGCGCTACGCCGCCGGTCCGCTCAAGACGATCCTCCTGGGCAGCCACCACCGCGACGCCTGGGCCGCACCCGTCCGCCTGCAGGTGCTCGACCTCGGTCGCGTGGCCGGCGGCCTGACGCCCCGGCAGCGCGGCGGCGGCCTTCAGACCACCTCGCTGCGCCTCCGGGGCGGCGACGGCCACGAATACGTGCTCCGCTCCGTCGACAAAGACCCCTCCAGCACCGTCCCGGCCAACCTGCAAGGCACCTTCGCCACCGACCTCGTGCAGGACCAGATCGCCTCGCTGCATCCTTACGGTGCCCTCATCATCCCGCCCCTGGCACGCGCCGCCGACGTCTATCACACCAACCCCCGCGCCGTCTTCGTGCCCGACGATCCGCGCCTGGGCCTCTACCGCGAGGTCTTCGCCGGCAAAATCGCCCTCTTCGAAGAACGACCCGACGAGGACGAGTCAGACGTGCCCAGCTTCGGACGCGCCCGCAACGTCGTCAGCGCCTTCACGCTCTACCGGGAACTCGACGACGACAACGACCACCGCGTCGATCAGCGTTCCTTCGCCCGCGCCCGCCTCTTCGACATGCTGCTGGCCGACTGGGACCGCCACCGCGACCAGTGGCGCTGGGCCGCCTTCGAACCCTACGAACTCGACCCCTCGCTCGAAGGCAAGGCGCGCAAAGAGGGCAAGATCTACCGCCCCATCCCCCGCGACCGCGACTGGGCCTTCAACAAGATGAACGGCCTCTTCCCCTCGCTCGCCGGCTACTTCGACCCCAAGTTTCAGGACTTCGCCGAGCACTACGGCTACCTGCGCGGGCTGACCCTCAACGGCCTC
>JBFGTT010000349.1:0-4694 GCA_041565995.1 Rhodothermales bacterium | reverse complement strand
GTGCCGCCGGGCAGCAGCGTGGCGGTGTGCGCGGCCCTCGGCGCGGCCATCGGGCCTGTCGGCGTAACGCGGCCTTCGGCAAGCGGGTCGGCGTCGCGCGGGTGCGGTGGGCCGTCCGACGCCGCATTGAAACACGCCGTCGCCGCCATCAACAGGGCCGCCACGCATCCCGCCGATGTGGAGATTCGGGGCGGGCGTCTCATGTCAACTCCCCCTTTCGTGAGGCTGGCTTACAAGCTGGTTTTACTATACTTTACATAAACACAAACGGCGTGTGATGCAAGCTCTTTCAGGATGGTTCACGAAATAAAGCGTCGCTGACGTGGAATGTCTGCCTCGCGCTGTGGGGAAAAGACCGAATCCGGGGTAAGGGGAGGCCCCACACCGCCGCGACGGCTCAGTCTGCGCGGCGCGCGTAGACGATCACCTGCCAGAGCAACGTCGTCTGGTAGAACCGGCGTGCCAGGCCCGCCTCGCGCACGAGGGCCTCGACGGCGGCGGGGTCGTGCACAAAGACGCGAAACGGATCGCCGATGACCCGGCAGGCGACGTTGATGAGCCGGAAGCTCAGGCGCGTCCACCACGTCCGGCGGGGATAGACGAGGCCGTAGAGCCGCTGCGCCCGCGCCGCCGAGCGCCCCACGAGCGCCTCCACGTCGTGATAGCAGCAGATCACCCGGTCGAGCGTGACGACGCCCGCCGGCTCGATCTCCGGCGCCAGCGTCACGAAGTCGCCGTGGCGGTAGTGTACGCGGTCGGCGCGGCCCTGCCGCTCGATCTCTTCGCGGGCCGCCTCCAGGTAGGCCGCCGAGGCGTCCACGCCGGTGGCGCTGCGCACGCCGGCGCCCAGCAGCTCGTGTTGCACCGCCCCGACGCCGCCGCCGACGTCCAGCAGCGTCAGCCCTTCGACGCCCTCGCGCCTGAGCGCCTCGACGAGCAGGCGGGTCGTCTTTGCCGGACCGCCTCGGCGGTACCGCCGGAGTTCGCGGGCGGCCCGCTTCCGGTTGAACTGATTTTCGATGCCCTGGCACTGGCAACACGTCATGGGATCGGGGTTTGGGTGTTAACGTGTCGGGGTGTTCAGGTGTTTGGTTCTTTTGAAATCGACCAACCGCAACCCTCGAACACGCTCGCACTCGATAACTACGTCTTCCGGGTCGGGTTGCCGCGCAGGAGCCAGGCCGCGCCCCATCCGGCCACGAGCAGCAGGCCGAGGATGGCGGTGCTGTAGTCGTGCCCGTACGAAAGCGTGGGGTAGTGGTTGCTGATCATGATGAAGACCAGCGGCACGGCCAGGTACGAGTTGTGCTTGGAGCGGAGCGGACCCGTCGCCATCACCGTCGGATCGGGACGCCTGCCGGCTTTGGCGGCGGCGATCATCGCGCGCTGGCTCGGCAAGATCCGCAACCACACGTTGGCCGTCATGATGGTGCCCAGCAGCGCCCCGACGTGGATGAACGCCGCCCGGCTGCTCAACACCTGGCCCAGCCCGAAGTGCACGATGAGCAGCAGCAGCAGCGAGACGGCGGCGAAGGCGCCCACGCGCCGGCCCAGCGCCGAGCGCACCATCGCGTCGTAGATCACCCAGCCAACCACGAGCACGCCCAGTCCGACGGCCGCAGCGACGCCGTAATCCTGCGTCGGTTCGATCAGGTATCCGCCCAGGTAATAGAGCAGGCCGAGCAGCACGAGGCCGCTGATCCAGGTGACCGCCGCCTCCCACCTGAACCAGTGCAGCTTCAAGGGCATCAGTTCCGGGACTTTCTGTTTTTCCAGGAAAAAGAATCCGCCGCCGTGCACCATCCACAGCTTGCCCGCCACGTTCTCCTCGTCGGGATTGGCTTCGAGGTTGCGTTCGAGAAAGTGGAACAGGTAGGTCTGGCCGATCCAGAGGATCGCGGCGAACACGTGCGTCCAGCGGACGATGGCCTGGATCAAGGCTGTGAGGTCGTAGGCATCCATGCGCCTGCACGCGAAGGGAAAAGGGTGGGCGCGTCGTTTTCCGGTCTTGCTCAACTGCCCCGGTACGTCGCATAGCCGAAGGGACTCAGCAGCAGCGGCACGTGGTAGTGCTCGTCGGGGGCGCGGATGTCGAAGAGGATGGGAATCTCGGCGTAAAAAGCCGGTTGCGCCAGCGCTTCGAAGTAGGCGCCCACGTCGAACGTGAGGCGGTAGAGGCCGCGCGGGAGCGGTGCGTCGGCGGGCAGCAAGTCGCCCAGGCGTCCGTCCTCGTCGGTGGTGCCGTGGGCCAGCGTGCGCCAGGCGCCGGAGGCTTCCCGCACGGCCAGCGCCACGCCGACGCCGGCGGCGGGCCGGCCCCGCGCCGTGTCGAGCACGTGCGTCGTAATCGGACTTTTCATGCCTTTGCCGTCTTTTGGCGTCGGTTTTCCAGGATCCGGTAGAAGGATCGGGTGCGGATCTCGTCGAGGGTCAGCCCGGTCACGGCGGCTTCGTCTTCGGAGATGGCGCCGCAGTTGATGGCGCGCAGGAAGTAGTTGAGCAGTGCCTGCCCGGTGGCCGCGTCGTCGAACACGTCGCCGACGAGCGTGGCCTGCGCGGCCTTATCCATGAACGCCTTGAGGCGCTCCGAGGCGGCCTCCAGGCCTTCGAGGAAGAAGGCGTAGACGGCGGCGTAGCGCGGTGCGAGTTGCGCCGGGTGCAGGTCCCACCCCTGGTAGAAGCCGTGGCGCAGCGCGTGGCGGGTGTCGTCGTAGGCGAGCTTCCAGGCGCGGTAGACCACGGCCCGGTTCTCGCGTTCCTGCAAGGCGGAGAGCGGCGGGCCGTCCGGCGCCGCGCGGTGCGGCCCGACGGGCATGATGTTGGTGGCGCCGTCGGAGAGCCAGACACCGGTGCCCATGAGCACCACCTGCATCACGTGGCGGGCGAAGTCGCAGGCCGGGTGTGTCATGTGCTGGTGGGCGGCGGTGACGTCGCACGAGGCGGTGTAGTCGTAGACGCCGAAGTGGGCGCCCCGGCATCGTCCGCGTGCCGCCGCCACCATCGCCGGCAGCGCCGAGCGTCCGTCGCGCTGGAGGATGGCCTGCGGCGTCTCGACCATGAGTTCCACGCGGAGCGATTCCGGCGCCAGGCCCGCGTGCGCTTCCAGCCGTTCGAAGAGCTCGACGAGGGCGGCCACCTGTTCGGGCATCGTCACCTTGGGCAGCGTCACGACGAAGCCCTCCGGCAGCCGCCCGCCGGTGCGCGCCGCGAGCGTGGTGACGAACAGGTCGAGCGTGCGCACGGCGCGGCGGGCCAGCTCGTCGCTGAAGGGCTTGATGCGGATGCCCAGGAAGGGCGGCAGCGTGCCCGCGTCCATCCCGCGTGCCACCTCTTCGGCGGTGCGCGCTGCCTCGGCGTCTTCTTCGGCGTCGGGGCGGTTGCCGTAGCCGTCCTCGAAGTCGATCCGAAAGTCCTCGACGGCTTCGCGTTCGAGCTTGTCGAGCACGCGCCGGTAGACGCGGTGCGCCAGCCAGGCCTCCTCGTGCTCGCGGCGCACCGCCTCCGGGTCGGTTTCCAGGCGCGCCCGCAACACGAGCTGCTCGTCGTCGGAGGCGGGCAGGTGCTCGCTGCCGGGAAAGCCGAAGACCCTGGCGAAATCGACGAAGGTGGGGGCGTAGGCGGCCAGGTGCCGCAGTGCCACCTGCCCCATCCTGACGGCGGTGTCGGCCCGGAACAGGTGCGCCCCGCCGTAGACGGTGTGCACCGGCTGCCGCGCATCGGAGGGTCCGGGATAGACCTCGGCAAAGGCCCGGTTGGCCGCCCGAAGCCGGTCGAGGACGCTTTGCGTTTGCTCGGAAGGGAGGGTGGTAGGCATGATGGTTGGCGTCGTGGTGCCGGGCACAAGGTGTCTGCGGAGCACCCTTACGTTTTACGGTTCGCGTAACAATTTCTCAAGGCGGATCCGGGTGATTTTGCGCTGTTCTTCGGCGGCCATCCGCAGTTCGGTCTCCGGGTCGTTGTGCAGGCGGGCGCGCAGCAGCGCCAGCATCTCGTCGGCGCGTTTTCCGGTGGCGCATACGATGAAAATATAGCCGAAGCGGTCCTCGTACTGCCGGTTGCCCTCGGCCAGGGCCGCCAGCACCTGCTCCGGGGCGAGCGCCGTGCCGGCCTGCTCGCCTTCGGCCCAGGCCCGCGTGCCGGCAAACTTCGCCTGCAGGCTCTCCAGGTCGCCGATGCGCGGGTGGTGGGCGAAGGCTTCGAGCCGGTCCGCGCGGGAAAGATCGGCCCAGACGGCGTCGGCTGCTGTAAAAAGGTCGTCTGCGGTGAGGAAGGGACGCCGCGCCGTCATCCGCTGTGCCCAGCGCGCGGCGCCGCAGCAACGCCGGAAGGCGGCCTCGGCCTCCGGAGCGGGCAGGCGGTTCAGGTGGTCGAGGGCGGGCATACGCTCGAAGGCTTACGGCGCGCGGGTGCCGAGGACGCGCAGGCGGGCCACGCCGCCGTCGGGATAGATGTTGAGGCGAATATGGGTAAACGGCCCTTCGGCTGCAAGTTCGCCGGCGAAGACGTGGCGATGGTCGGCTTGCAGTTTGGTCGGCGGCAGGACCTCGTTCCAGGCCTGCGCCGCCGGATCGAAGCCTTCGACGCCGGCCTCCGGGGCGAAGCAGCCCTCCAGCGAGCAGCGGTCGGGATAGTTGCCCTTGAAGTGCGTGGTATCGACTTCGACGCGCCGGAGACGCCCGGCAGCGCCCAGCCGG
>JBFGTT010000348.1:0-4708 GCA_041565995.1 Rhodothermales bacterium | reverse complement strand
CATGGAATCGCTGGGGATCCCTCCTCCCTGCGGTCGTCGGGATGACTCGGCTTTTGCACAAGCATTTCCCAGAACGGATATGATACCAATTCAAGATGGTGATGTCTGGATAAACGGATCGTGAAACGTGATGCGTGAAACGTGAACGCAATAGCACCGCCGTGCCAGACCGAGTTTACGTTTCACGTCTTCACAGTTTCCGTATGCGGACATTCATTCTCTGAATCGGTATTACATGGAATCGCTGGGGATCCCTCCTCCCTGCAGTCGTCGGGATGACACGGCTTTTGCACAAGCATTTCCCAGAACGGATATAAGGGATGGTTTCTGCGCGTTGAAGGGTTCGCGTGTTGAAGGGTTTGAGTGCGAAAAACTGGAACACTCAAACGGTTAATGGTCAATGATTAATGGTGCATGGTTAATGAGAAAGCCCATTCACCATTAAATTAAAGACGCAGCACCCAGGTGTCGGGCGGAAGGGCGGCGGCCAGGGCGGCGCGTTGCGCCAGGGCCTGCTCAAGCGTGGCGTACTGCCCCACGGCCACGCGATACCGGGTCTCGCCGTTCGACGTGCCCGCCAGCACCTCGACGGGCAGCCCGCCCAGGCGTTGCCGGAAGCGCACGGCGTCGGCTTCGGCGCGGCCCCGGTCCAGGCGCGAGGCTACGATCAGCGTGTAGCCGCCCGCCGCAGGGTCGAGGGCAGGCGGGCACAGCGCGCACTGGTCCCGGTAGCTGGCTGCTTGCGTGGCCTCGATCAGGAAGGGCGCCGTATCGCCCCGGCACACCGCGCAGAAAGCCCCCGAAATCGTCGGCGCGGGCGGAGGAGGAGGGGGGGCGGCCTGCGTCGTGTCGAGGAGGGTGACGGTCGGGTCGGCCTCGCCGGTGTTGGCGCCGGCGCTCGGGTCGTCGGTGAGCACGTCGGTGAAGTTGGACCCGGAGACGGCGCCCTGGTTGACGAGGTGATCCACGCCGTCGGGCAGCGGATCCTTCACCTGCACGGCGAAGTGGATGACGAGGCGGCCGCCCTGCCCGGCCAGAGCCTCGGCGAGGGTGACGACGACGGCGGCGTCGGCGTCGGCGTTGCCGCTGGTCACCTGCGCGGCGGCGGTCTCGCCGTCGAGGGCGACCGAGCCGGTCAGCAGCGTGGTGTGGGCGTCCGGGGCGTCTTTGAAGACCACGCTGTCGGCCTGCTGCGCGCCGGTGTTGCGGATGACGACGGTGTAGCGGATGGTGTCGCCGGGGTGGGCCAGTGCCTCATCGCCTGCCGGGAGCGCGTAGGTCTTGGTGGCGCTCACCTCCGCCGGCGGCGGCGGGGCGGGTGGTTTCTCGCAGCCGCGCAGGAAGAAAAAAAGCGCGGCGGCCAGGGCGGCCAGCGCCGCGATGCCGAGCACCCAGGTTCTCGTAGGCATGGTTCATCGTCGGGGGCTGAGGTCTTCGCGCTCTGTGGCCATGAGCACGCGCAGGTCGAGGGCCTTGGCGATGGTGGCGACGGCGGCGAACTGCTCGACGGTGGCTTCGCGGTCGGCGCGCAGCACGAGGGCGGTCTTGACGCCTTTGGCCTCGCTGATGGCATCGAGCAGGCGCTCGCGCGGCACCTCGTTCTGATCCACGTAGAAGCGGCCCTCCTTGGTGATGGCGACGGCGACGTGGCTTGGTTCGTTGGGCGCGGCGGCGTCGGCCTGCGGCAGGTTGACCTGGATGCCGAACTGGGGAATGAAGCTGGAGGTCAGCAGGAAGAAAATCAGCAGCAGCAGCACGATGTCCGCCAGGCCGGCCAGGCTGAAGGCCGTCAGGGGTTTCTTGCCGGAGGTAAAACTGAGCGCCATGGTCGGGTCGAGGGAGAGGGTATTGGGGGGATCGAAGATCGAGGATTGCGGATTGCGGATTGATTGTGTTGCCGGGCTGGCCTTCGATCCTCCATCCTGGGTGTACGTCCGCAGCGCCGTTCTCAGAAGGTCGGTTGTTTGAGGCGGGGCGGCGGCGGGGCCGGCTCCTGGAGCAGGTCGATGAACTCGGTGGCCGAGCGTTCGAGGTCGTTGACGAGGCGGTTGATGCGTCCGAGCAGGAAGTTGTAGAAGAAGAAGGCGAGGATGCCCACGACGAGGCCCGCCGCCGTCGTCAGCAGCGCTTCCCAGATGCCGCCGGCCAGCACGCTCGGATTGACGTTGCCCTGGAGGCGCTGGATCTCCTGGAAGGCCCGGATCATGCCGGTGACGGTGCCCAGGAAGCCCAGCATCGGCGCGATGCCGGCTATGCTGGCGAGCAGGTCGGTGCGCTTTTCGAGTTCGAAGGTCTCGTAGCGGCCGGCGGCGTGCACGGCGTCCTGGATTTCGGAGATGGGGCGGCCCAGCCGTTCGAGGCCGTGCGTGAGGATGCGCGTGAGCGGCTTCTCCTTGCTCTCGCAGAAGGCCATCGCGCCGCGGACGTCGCCGGCCTGCACGTAGTCGCGCACCCGGTCCATGACGGCGTCGCGGTCCGTGCGGGCGCGGCGCAGGGTCAACATGCGCTCGACGAAGAGATAGATGGTCAGCATCGAGAGCAGCACGATGGGGACCATCACCCAGCCGCCGAGGGCCAGGGTGTTGAGCCACGTCATCGTCTCCGGCGCGGCAGCCGCCTGCGTGGTGTCGGCAGGCAGCGTTACGATCTCTTGCAACAACAGCGTCATAGCGGAGCGTCAGGCTTGAAGGGGTGGAGGGAGGGGAAGCAACCGAAACGACGGGAGGCGCCGGCCCTTAGCTGTCCGGCTCGATGCGCGTGACCCAGGTGCCCTCCGGCAGCGCGGCGCCCAGGCGGTTCTTCAAGGCGACCGCCTCGTTGGCCGTGGCGACCTGCCCGACGGCCACGCGATAGCGGGTGACGCCGCCGCTGACGCCCTGCAGCACGTCGACGGGGATCGACCGTCCGCTCAGGCGTTGGCGAAAGCGCTCGGCTTCGGCCTCGGCCTGCTGCCGGGTGGTGGAGGCCACCACCAGCGTGTAGCCGCCCTTGGCCCGGTCGATGCGCAGCGGTGCTTCGGGCGCCGGTTCGGCAGGCGTCGGTACGGCGGGCTGCGCGGCGGCGGCGGACGTGTCGGCCTGCCCGTCGGCGCTGCTGCCGGATTGGCCGCCGGCCTCTCCGGTGGCGGCCGGGTCGGTCTCTGCGGCAGGGGGCGCGTCGCCGGTGGCTACGGGGGCGTCGCCGGGGTCGGCGGGCTGATCCGCAGGGTTCAAGAAGAAGTAGGCGCCGGCGGCCACCACCCCCAGGAAGAGGACCAGGAGGATCCAGGGCAGGGGCGAGCGGCGTTGCGGGCGTGGCGGCGGCGCCATCCGGGGCGGGCGCGGCGCCGGGGGCAGATCCTGCGCGCGTGCCGGGACGGAAGGCGCAGGCGTCTCTTCCTGCACCACGTCGGCGGCCTCCTCCGGCGCAGACTCGTCTTCGACGAGTTCGTCGAGGTTTTCCCCCGTCCAGCGGGTACCCGGTGGCGCCCACGTCGACGGCGCTGCCAGGTCGGCCTCCGCTTCGAGCGTCTCCTCGGCGGCCTCCGGCTGTTCGTCCGGCAGGGCGGAAAGGGCTTCGTGGGGCGCGTAGGGGGGCAGCCCGGCGAGGGTTTCTTCCTCCTCGAAGGCCGCCGCTTCGGGACCGGCGTAGGCGTCCTCGGCGGCGAGGGTTGCGTCGAGGCTTTCCTCCTCGACGAGTTCCTCGGCGAGGGCGGTTTCCGCTTCGAGCGCCTCCTCGACGGCGGCTTCCTCGGCGAGGGCGGTTTCTGTTTCGAGCGGTTCCTTCTCGGCGAGGGGGGCTTCTGCGTCGGCTTCGTCTTGGCCGGCGAAGGCGTCTTCGGCAGCGGCTTCCTCCTCGAACGGCGCCTCTTCGACGGCGAGGGCCGTCTTGCCCGTCAGCGGCACGGCCTCCAGGCCGGCATAGCGCCGGTTAACGGCGGCGGCCAGTGCCTGGTCCGGCTCGAAGGTGAGCGCCTCATCGGTTTGCTGAAAGACGCCCAGGCCCGGCACCCGCACCCGCCCGTCGCGGGCGCTTTGCTTCTTGATCAACTGCGCGAGCGTTCGCAGCACCCGGTCGGTGTGTTCCGGCTGGATGTCGAGGCGATCCGCGAGGCGCGCAACGAGCGAGTCAGGCATACGGCTAGGCGGATGGAGCGTGCCGCCGGGGCACGCGGTGGGGAAGGTCAGGACTGGGCGGCGAAGACGATTTCGTCGCGCGGCGGCTGCATCACCGTTTCGCCGTCGGGCAGCGTGGCGGTGGTGCTGGGGCGATGTTCCACGCGCAAGGTGCCCAGGTCAGGCAGGTGCACTTCTTCGCCCTGAACGAGCGCCTCGCGCACGACTTCGACGAGGGCGGCGACGGCCTGGTCTCTGGAAATCCGGTTCATGAGGGCAGGGGAAAGGAAAGCGGGGGTGGCGCAAGGGGGCGCGGGCGGGTGCCCGCGCCTTTCAGCCGACAAAGATATAGTAAGATCATAGGCTTGTAAAGGTTGCCGTCGAGATTGCTTTTCCGAGAAAATCTACCACTGCAGGCGCAGGCCGGCGCCGAGCACCAGCGGCGGCTCCGGGTAGCGGTCCCAGCGCGCGTTGTCGTTGCCGGCGATGTTGTCGAGGCGGACGACCAGGCCCAGGAGTTTCGTGACGTTGTAGGCGGCTTCGGCGTCGAGGTCGAGGTAGGCGCCCACTTCGCGGCTTTCGGCGCGGCTGACGGGGCGGGCGTTTTGGTAGTG
>JBFGTT010000347.1:0-4716 GCA_041565995.1 Rhodothermales bacterium | reverse complement strand
GGGGCCGACGAGGGGACGTGTGGACGTATGGACGTATGGACGATCTGTTCGTCGGCTCGTCGATTTGTAGGCTCGTCTTTGGTAGCACGCATCACGCAAGATCATGCGCCTTGGCCGATTCCTGGACGAACTGCTCGACAAGACGGTCGTGCTCAGCTACACCAACGTGGGCTACCGCCTGCGCAAGCGGTGGTGGAGCGCGGTGGAACCGGGGTCGATGCAGGGCAGGGTGTGCGCGGTGACCGGGGCTAATTCGGGGCTGGGCAAGGCCGCGAGCCGGCGGCTGGCGGCGCTGGGCGCCACCGTGTTGCTGCTCTGCCGAAACGCCCAGCGCGGCGAGGCGGCACGCCGCGAAATCGTGGCCGAGAGCGGCAACGAGCAGGTATGGCTGGAGATCGTGGACCTCAGCAGCCAAGCGTCGATCCGCGCCTGCGCCGCCCGCCTGCCGAAGCGGACCGGACGCCTCGACGTGCTCGTCAACAACGCCGGCGTCCTGCTCGACGAACGGCAGGCGTCGGTGGACGGCATCGAGATGACCTTCGCCACCAACACGCTCGGCCCCTTCCTGCTGACGACGCTGCTGCTGCCGCTGCTGCGGGCCTCGGCGCCGGCGCGCGTCGTCAACGTCTCCTCCGGCGGCATGTACCTCGCCCGGCTGCACGTGGACGACCTGCAATTCGAGCATCGCCCCTACGACGGCGTCCGCGCCTACGCCGAGACCAAGCGCGCCGAGGTGGTCCTGGCGCAACGCTGGGCCGAGGCGTGGGCGGGCACGGGCGTCGCGGCGCACGCCATGCACCCCGGCTGGGCCGACACGCCCGGCGTGCGCACCTCGCTGCCCACCTTCTTGAAATGGATGCGGCCCCTGCTGCGCACCCCCGCGCAGGGCGCCGACACCATCGTCTGGCTGGCCGCCGCCCCGGAGCTTGCCGGCGTTGCGAGCGGGCAGTTCTGGTTCGACCGGCAGGCGCGTCCGGTCCACAAACTCGGCGTCCGGCGCAACACGCCCGAAGACCTGGACCGCTTCTGGCAACGCTGCCACGAGCTGGTGCGATGAAGGGTTGGCGTGTTCGAGTGAACAAACGCTAACACCCTAACACTTCAACACCTCCGCCTTCCCTCACGGCCAGAGCCAGCCGAAGGTGCCCGCCGTCAGCAGCGCGTAGACCAGCCCGTCGAGTAGTTGCTTGCCCGTGAAGGACCACGAGAAGCGGTACCAGATGCTAAAGAGCGGCACCGCGCCGGCGTAGCCCAGCCACGCCGCGATCCCGACCACCTGGAACACCTTCAGGTAGGCGGTCCCTGCCGGGAGCGAGGCGCCCGCGACGTAGCCCGCCAGCAACGAGAGCACGAGCACGTAGACGAAGTGGGTGATCAACTGCTTCGTCATCGGCCCGACGCCGTTGGGCCAGACGACGAGGATCCCGACCGGCCCGGCGTTGGCCTTTTCCACGAAGGCCGGATCCTGCACCTCCGCCCGCGTCGCGGCGAAGGGAAAGAGGTACTGCGTCTGCTTGAGTTGCTGCGCGCGCGCGGCCTCCATCAGCCGATCCTCGTCCGGCAGCGCGGCGAAGTCGGTGCGGTGGTGCGGCAGGAGCGTGTTGAGGATGAAGCCCGCCACGAAGACGAGCACGCTGGCGACCAGGATGGGCAGCCAGAGCGATAACAGGCTGACGGCCATAGCGACCTCCTTGTTGTTGGGTGAGCGATGCGACGCCTCCCCGGTAGGATAGCGTCCCGATAGCGAGATTCAAAATGCGCCGGCAGCCCCGGCGGAGCGCGCGAGCACGGCCCTGCGAAATGCCCTTCCCCGAGGTTGACATTCCGCGAAAAATGCTGTACTCAGTCATCTGTACGTACGCAGTCATCTGTCGGACTGACCTGTGTTCCTTTCAAAAAGCCAGGGTGATCCCCATGAAAAGATCCGCTTTGCTACTTCCGCTGCTGCTCGCCCTCTTGCTCGCGCTCGGCTGCGGCGACCGCGTCGTCGAGCCGGACGTGGCTCCTCCGAACAACGCAGCAGACGCTTCTGACGCCGCCGCCAAGCGGCTGCCGCCCGCCGACCAGGGGGGCCGCCCGCTCACGGCCACGCTCACCGGCGCCGCCGAGGTGCCAGGTCCGGGAGACCCCGACGGCAGCGGCACCGCCACGGTGACGCTCAACCAGGGCCAGGGCGAAGTGTGCTTCGAGATCACCGTCTCGGGCATCGATCCTGCGTTCGCCGCGCACATCCACGTGGGGGCTGCCGGGGTGGCCGGTCCCATCGTGGTAGGGCTGGCGCCCCCCACGACCGGCTTCTCGACCGGCTGCGTCGCCGGCGTAGATCCCGGCCTGATCCAGGCCATCCGCCAGACGCCGTCGGACTACTACGTGAACGTCCACAACGCGCCCTTCCCCCCCGGCGCCCTGCGCGGGCAACTCAGCAAGTAGCGTCTCCCGCCTGCATCGTTGCAGCACGAGGGGCCTGGCGGCACGGTGGCGGCCAGGCCCCCTTTTTTTGCCGCGTCGCGCGCAGGGAACCCACCGACTTCCACCAGGCTTTCGCAGCGTAACCTAACCGCGCGCGGTGACATCCTACTGGCACCGGCGTTTTTTTATATTGGGAAGCGATGCCGCCCCATCCGTCCTCGCTGGCGCCTCATGCCCGACGACATCCTCACCGAAAACATCCAGTTTCTGCAGGGCGTCGGCCCGAAGAAGGCCGAGGTGCTGGCCGAAGCCGGCGTGCACACCTTCCGCGACCTGCTGCACTACTTCCCGCGCCGCTATCTCGACCGCTCGACCATCACGCCCATCCGCGACCTGGCAGAGGACGGGCAGGCCGTCACGGTCGTCGGGACGGTGCGCGTCTCGGGCGTGGTGCCCGGTGGGCGGCGCAAACGCTTCGAAGTCATCGTCGAGGACGAGAGCGGCGGGCGCATGAAGTGCGTCTGGTTCCAGGGCGTCCACTGGATCAGCCGCCTCTTCAAAAACGGCGAGCGTGTGGCCTTCCACGGCAAGGTGCAGCAGTACGGCCGCCACTTCTCGATGACCCACCCCGACTTCGACAAGCTCGACGCCGACGGCCCGGCGCTCGACACCGGGCGCATCATCGCGCTCTACGCCGGCAGCACCAAACTCGAACGGGTGGGCCTGCAGAGCCGCTCCTTCCGCCGCATCCTCTACGGCCTCTTCAAAACCTACGGTCTGGAGATCCCCGACATCCTGCCAGCCTGGATGCAGGAGCGCTACGACCTCATCGACGGGCGCGTGGCCCTGCGCGCGGCGCACTTCCCGAAGAGCCACGTGGAGCTCAACCAGGCCCGCGAACGGCTCAAGTTCGAAGAGCTGTTTTTCATCCAGTTGATGCTGGCGCTGACGCGGCAGACACGGCAACAGGTCGAAGGCGCCGTCTTCGGCGAGCCGGGCGCCACCTACCACCGCTTCCTCGACGAGGTGCTGCCTTTCGAACTGACCGGCGCGCAGCAACGCACCCTCGAAGACATCATCGGCGACACGCAGAGCGGCCACCAGATGAATCGCCTCATCCAGGGCGACGTGGGCAGCGGCAAGACCGTCGTGGCCGTGGCCGCCATGCTGCACGCCATCGACAACGGCTACCAGGGCGCCTTCATGGCCCCCACCGAAATCCTCGCCGAGCAGCACTACGCCAACCTGCAAGACTACCTCGAACCGCTGGGCCTGACCGTGCACCTGCTCGTCGGCGGCCAGCGCAAGCTGCTGCGCGAGGAGATCCTGGCCGACGTGGCCGAGGGCCGGGCGCACGTGGTCGTCGGCACGCACGCCGTCATCCAGGAAGGCGTCGAGTTCAAGAACCTGGGGATGGCCGTCGTGGACGAGCAGCACCGCTTCGGCGTGATGCAGCGCGCCGAACTCTTCTCGAAGGGTGAACACCCGCACATGCTCTTGATGACCGCCACGCCCATCCCTCGCTCGCTGGCGATGACCGTCTACGGCGACCTCGACGTGTCGATCATGGACGAGCTCCCGGCGGGCCGCAAGCCCATCGTCACGAAGCTCTTCTCCGAAAAACGGCGCGGCGAGATGTACCAGTTCCTCCGCGAGCAACTACGCGAGGGGCGGCAGGCCTACGTCGTCTACCCGCTGGTCGAAGAGAGCGAAAAGCTGGACCTCAAAGACGCCGAGACGGGCTTCGAAAAGCTGCACGAGGAATTCCGCCCCTACACCGTCGATCTCGTCCACGGACGCCTGTTCTCCTACGAAAAGGAGGAGGCGATGGACCGCTTCAAACGCGGCGAGACGGACATCCTGGTGGCCACGACCGTCATTGAGGTGGGCGTGGACGTGGCCAATGCGTCGGTGATGGTCGTCGAGCACGCCGAGCGCTTCGGGCTGAGCCAGCTCCACCAGTTGCGCGGGCGCGTCGGGCGCGGCACCGCCCAGAGCTACTGCATCCTCATGGCCGACTACCGCCGCTCCCCCGACGCCGAACAGCGCCTCGCGGCCATGGTCCAGACCAACGACGGCTTCCAGATCAGCGAGATGGACCTCCGCCTGCGTGGCGCCGGCGACTTCTTCGGCACGCGCCAGAGCGGCCTGCCCGATCTCAAAATCGCCGACCTGACGCAGGACCAGTCCATCCTCGTGCGCGCCCGGCAGGCCGCCTTCGAACTGCTCAAGCGCGACCCGCACCTGCGCGCCGACGAACATGCCGCGCTCCGCGCCTACTACGAGCGCTACTACGCCCGCCGAGGG
>JBFGTT010000346.1:0-4722 GCA_041565995.1 Rhodothermales bacterium | reverse complement strand
GTGAGGAAAAGGAAAACGATGGACATGCGATAATTGCGGATTTCAAATTGAACCGTTCAAGCCACGAAGCCTTTCGATCCCCGATACACTTCAATGTACAATGTTCAATTTGCAATTTACAATTTTCCACCCGCTTCGCTGCTCAGAGCCGTTCCGTGTACTCCAGGTAGAGCGCGCGGAAGAGCATGACGGCGGCCTGCGCCGTCTCGCTGGTGAACCAGTAGTTAATGCCCGCGCCGACGGCGGCGCCGGCCAGCGGGATGGCCTGCATCAGCTTGCGGCCTACGATGCTCTTGGCGATCTCGCGGGGCAGGTGCCGGCTCTGGTCGCCGAAGGTGCCCGTGACGCGGCCCTTGTAGGTCAGCTCGTTGGCGACGGCCGCCGCCGCCACGCTGATCTCGCGCAGGGCCGCCGACTTGGCCTCGCGCCCGCCCGAAGCGGCCACGTTGTAAATGCTCAGCACGATGGGCCGGTAGGCCGGGTCGCTCATCGGGAAGCCGTAGGCCGCGCCGATCTGCTGGATCAGCCGAAAGTTGATGGTGAAGAGCAGCGGGATGTCGGCGGCGATGAGCACGGCGCCGCCGAGGCCGGTGCCGCCGCCTTCGATGGCCGCCAGCATGGTGTTTTCGGTGAAGAAGCTGCGCGCCAGCACGTCGAGTTCCTCCAGCGGCTGCTCGCGCAGGTCTTCGACCTCCTCGACCTCAAGGTCCAGCTTCTGGGCGGCCCGGAGCAGGGCGCCGGCGTCGTAGGTCCAGCGCGAGGCGTCGTTGAGAAAGGCCAGGAATTGCTCGACGGCCTCGCCCGCCTGGTCGATCAGGTCCGGCGGCACGGCGCGCTCGACGATCCAATCGACGGGTTTCATCACCCAGCTAAAAGCTTGCAGCAGCATCGACGCTTCGCCCCGTTGCCACTTTTCAATCTCCCGCCGGACGTCTTTCTCGTAAGCTGTAAGGCGCATCGTGGTCCGTGGTCAGTAGTCCGTGGTCCGTGGTTGCGGGCCTCTAGCTCGATGGACACAACGGATCGAAGGTAGCTTATGGCCCCACCTAATAGCGAGCATCACGGACCAAAGTTACAAATCCACGCCGACTCCGAAAAATCAGGGCGTGTCGGCCAAGGCGATGTTCGAGCAGCCCTGGAAGAGCGACCTGTTGGTGGCCGCTCTGTCCCCACTCTAAAAAAAGCTCCGTAGAAGCGAACTGTCCAAAGAGGCAGGCCGCCCCCGAGCCTGCTCCTGCGCAGGCGGGGGGACGTTGCAGACACGCCCTAGACCAGCAGCGCCGTCACGTACATGACGGCCAGGCCGGCGGTGACGCCGCCGATGTTCACCCAGGAGGCCGAGGCGTGCTCGGCGCCGGTCTTGCGCAGCAGCAGCCGGCCCACCTCGACGATCACCTGCAAGATGGCGCCGGCGCCCACCGAGAAGAAGACCACCGCCAGCAGCGGCGAATACGTGAAGCCGCCGATCCAGGCGCCCAGGACGGCCGGGAGGCCGGCCAGCAGGGCCAGCCCGAACAGACGCAGCACGCCGGGCCGGTCCTCGGCCATGGGCGCGCCGATGCCCACGCCCTCGGTGACGTTGTGCAGCACGAAGCCGATCACCAGGAAGCTGCCCAGCGCGGCCTGACCCGTCGCCACCGCCACCCCGACGACCATGCCTTCGCCCAGGTTGTGCAGGCCGATGCCCAGGGCGATGGCCGTGGCGATCCACAGCCGGCCCTCGGGCGTCGAACGGTCCCGTACGCCCCGGCGGCTGCCGACGCCCAGCAGCGCCAGGAAGCTCAGCAGGCCGACGAAGAAGACCAGCGGCAAGGCGTGAAAGACCTCCGGCACCGCCTCGGCCGTCTCGATGCCTTCCAGGACGGTGTCGATGAGCAGGAAGAGCAGCAGGCCCACGGTCAGCGCCAGGATGAAGTTCATGGTCTGGCGTCCGAGCCGTTGCAGCAGCGGGAACCACATCAGGCCCAACCCCACCGGCACGACGCCCACGAACACGCCGATCAGGCCGAAGAGGAACCAGCGCACCGCGTCGGGCTGCGGCGTGGCGACGGCAACCTCGATGGTGTGGTCGAACGTGACGCCGGTGCTGCTGAGCAGGCGCACCTCGTGCAGCTCGCCCTGGACCCACGCGTAAGGGATGGTGATGGTGGCCCGGCCCAGGCGCGGCAGCGTCGGCCCCGGCGCGATGTCGAAGGTCCAGTACGCCTCGTCCACCTGCACCTGCGCCACCGTCACCGGCTCCGGCCCGCCGTTGACCACGTGCAGGATGATGTCGCCCGGCCGCAGGTCCACGCGCTCGACGGCCAGCTCTTCGACGGGGGGCTGGTTGCCCGTCAGGGCCTGCATCGGATCGAACCGCACGAATAGCCACAGGGCCGCCGCCAGCAGGACTATCGGCAGCGCCAGGAGCAGCCACTTGGGAATCGAGGAAGCGTTCATGGTAGCGCCGTTCGCGTACGGTTCGGGGTGGCCCGCACAGCCGCCGGGTCAGGCAGCCGGCGGGGCGTCCGGCAGCACGTCGAAGAATCCCATCCAGCCCAGTTCGGCAAATTCGCTCTGGTGCGCGTGGAACATGTACGGCCCCGGCTCGAAGCCCTCGAACGAGAACTCCAGGATGCCGCGCTGGCCCTGGCACTGCATGATGGTATCGACGGTGCGGTGCGTCGGCTCCAGCGTGGTGCCGTGGTCGTAGTAGGCGAAGAAGTTGCCGTGCAGGTGGAACGAGTTGATCGGGTCGAACTCGGTGGTGTTGATCAGGTAGAGCCGCTGCAGCGCGTCCCGCCGAACCGGGATGGGCCGGTCCATGTAGGCGAAGGCCACCGTGTTGGCGGCGTAAATCTCGTTGTCGCCGTCGAAGTTGGTGTCGAAGCCGTTCATGACCATCACCATCTCGTGGACGGCCTTGCAGGCGTCGTACTGGTGGTTGCGCGCCTCGGCAGCGGCGCGGGCGGCGCCGGCGTAGCGTTTCGGATCCGGATCGATGAGGAAAGCGCCGTAAAGGCCCTTGTGGATGTGCCGCTTGAGCGGGATGGCGTGGCAGTGGTAGAGGTGGCACCCGAAGGGGCGCGCGTCGAACTCGTAGACGGTGCGCTGGCCGGTGTGGATCATGCCGGCGCCCACGCCCGGCACGCCGTCCATCGAGGCGCCGTGGATGCCGTGAAAGTGGATGGTGTGGGGATGGCTGCCGGCGTTGATAAACTCGATGCGGATGCGATCTCCCTCGACGCAGCGGATCGTGGGGCCGGGCACGCGGCCGTTGTAGGTCCAGGCCGGGAAGAAGACGCCCGGCGCTACCTCCACCTCCTTGTCCTGGGCCACAAAGGTGTAGGTGCGCAGGGTCTGCCCGGTGTCGAGGGTGCTGACGGTGCCGTAGTCGAAGTCGGTCAGCAGCTTCATCGGATCGAAGCCGTTGCGGGCGTCGTCGACGGCGCCCACGGTGCGCATCTGGCCGTGAGCGTGGCCCCCGGCGGAAGCCTCCGGCGGCCCGAAGCCCTCCGGTCGTTCCTGGGCGGCGGCGGTTCGTTTGTCGAGCAGCGCCGCCGAACCGGCCAGGCCGGCCAGGCCGAAGGCGCCGCCGGCCCGCAGCCAGTCGCGCCGCGAAAGGCGCCTGGTCGAGAGTCCTTCGAAGAAGTTTTTCATCCCGTTGCGCGCGTTTGCCGAGGCAGGGATCGTCCGTGACAGCAATCCTAACGCGGCGCTGGGCGACATGTTCTCCGGCCTAATAAAATTCTTAGCCCAGGCTAAAGCTGGACCCGGCGTCGAAGCGTGGCGGATCCGGTATCGAGGTGCGGACGTATGGACCTGTGGACGACGTCTGGAGCCGACGAGCAGATCGTCGATTCCTCGACGCGTCGTTTCGTCCAAACCTCCACCCCTTCATACGTCCCTACGTCGTCCATGCAGTCCTTACGAAGCCGCATCCGGCAGTGGGCGCAGGCCCGGCGCACCCGGCAGATCACGCTGGCACAGGCGCGGCAGCGCGCGCAGCGAGGCGCCGCCTACCTCGACGAGGTAGACCCCGGCTGGCATCGCCGCATCGACCCGGCCATGCTGGCCCTCGACGACGGCGCATACTGCGTGCTGGGCCAACTCCACGGCGACTTCCGCCGGGGCCTCTCGCGCGCTTCCGTGCTCCACCTCAGCAGCGCCCCCCGCGCCAACCTCTCGCCCGTTCGCCTCGGCTTGCTCTGCGTGCAGGGCGTCCCGGAGGCGTGGCAGGAACAGGACTACCGCCACCTCGACCGTGCCTGGCGGGAAGAGATTGCCCGGCGCAGACCGCCTCGCACCGCTCCGCGCCCGCCGGGCGTCTCTGCGAAGGCGATGGTCGAGAAGCCCTGGAAGGGCGACCTGTTTGTAGCATCGTCGCCCTCCCAATAAAAAGCTCCGTAGGAGCGACCTGTAAAAAACAGCCCGCACCGGCTTGCCCTGCAAAGCGCCACGCCCGCGCCGACGCCGCTCTGAGGCGACGCCGACGCGGGCGTGTGGCGTGCAAAGAAGGGCCGTCCGAGCCAGAGCGGCAGGGGTGGGGGCAGGCCGATCAGACCCGGACGGCGAACGGCAAAGCACAGCCTGTGAGACGGCGGGGGTGGTGCATTGCCGGCAGCCTAGCCGTATTCTTCCATGAAGAATCCGACCAGACACTGAATGAACGCCGACTCGGCGTTGAGCCGGTAGTAAATCGTCTGAGCGTCGCGGCGTGCCCGCACCAGACCACTGCTGCGC
>JBFGTT010000345.1:0-4761 GCA_041565995.1 Rhodothermales bacterium | reverse complement strand
TCGGAGGCCAGGCTCCACCAGTTGATCACCAGCGTGCGCACGCGGTGGTCCTTCGAGGCTGCCGCCGCTACGTCGTGCAGGAGGGCCGTCTGCGGCCCGCCGTGCCCGTTGAGCACGATGATGTTCTTGAAGCCGTTGCGCGCCAGCCCGGCCAGGATGTCGGCCACGAAGGGGGCGTAGGCTGCCGGGGTGATCTGGAAGGCGCCGGGGTAGGCTTGCAGGTTGCCCGTGACGCCGTAGTTGAGCGTCGGCGCGATCATCGCGTTGAGGCGCTCGGCCAGCGCGCGCGCCATCGCTTCGGGGGCCAGGTTGTCCGACCCATTGGGTAGCACGCCGTGGGGTTCGAGCGTCCCCGTCGGCAGCAGCACCGTCTCGATGCGCGCCGGCACGAATTCGGCGAATTCCTGCCACCCGATGAGGTTCATCTCGCGCGTCGAAGGCGCTTCCTGGGCGCGCAGGGCGAGGGGGAGTAACAGGCAGCAGCAAACGAGCAGGCAGAGGCGTCGGAGCATGGTCGTGGCGGGATCGATGGGGGGAGGATCGGCTAGGCGCCGGCGGCGAGGGTCCGGGCCAGGGCCAGCACCTCGTCGGCGCAGCCCCAGGCCAGCGTGAAGCCCGAACCGCCGTGCCCGTAGTTGTGGATGACGGCGCCGCCCGGCCCGAGGCGTTCGATCTCCAGGCGGACTTCGCGGCGGCCCGGACGCAATCCCACGTTTACCTCCAGGATGTCCGGATCGCGCAGGCGCGCTTCGAGCCGGGCGGCGTTGCGCAGGATGCGCTGCGTGGTGGCCGGGTCGGGCGCGAGGCGCCAGTCGTGGGCTTCGGCAGTGCCGCCGAGGACGACGTCGTGGCGGCGCGGGACCACGTACGTCAGCGCCAGCGGGCCTTCGTCGTCGGCCAGGCAACGCGCGAGGCCGGGGTTGCGCACGCGCACGACCTGCCCCCGGATGGGATAGACCGCCTCGTCGGCGCAGAGCGCACGGGCGCCCAGGCCGGTACAGTTGACCACGAGCCGGCCCGGCGTGCAGAGCGCCGCCAGATCGCCGATGCCCTCCGGAACGACCTCGATGGTGCCGCCGCCTGCCTCGAAGCGCTGCTGCAGGTAGCGCAGGTGCACCGGCGCTTCGACCAGCGGCGCCTCCACCACGTAGCCGTCCACGTAGCCCGGCGGCAGTTCCTCCGGCGCGGCGTGGCGGTAGGCGCGCACGGCGTCCTTCCACCACGGCTCGGCGACGGCGCGGTCGAAGAGTTCGACGAATGTGGTGATGGAGACGCCCGTGGCGGCGTCTTCGGCCAGGCCGTAGCAGGCTTCGAGCGTCCGCCGGCCCCAGGCCAGCACCCGGTCCAACGGGTAGGCTTGGTAGGGATACCACACGGCGGCGGCCACCGCCGAGGTGGTCTGCGGCGGCAACGCCCGCGTGACGATGCGCACGCCGAAGCCCGCCTCCTGCAACCGGATGGCACTGGTCAGGCCGATGACCCCGCAGCCGACGACGACGGCGTTCATGCGCCCTCCGGCTTCTCATCCGTCACGTCGCCTTCGGGCCGCGCAACCTCATCGCCTGCCGGTGGCTCATCTGTCACGTCGCCTTCCGCATCACCTGCCGGTGGCGAGGCCGTCACGTCGCCTTCCGCCGTCGGTTCCCCATCGCCTTCCGCCTTCGGTTCCTCGTCCTCGGGCGTCGGGGCGCCATCGCCCATGAGCTCTCTGGTATCTGGGGGCAGGAGGGCACCGATGCCTTCATCCTTTAACTTTTTGCTCTCCTTGGCCTGCTGCGCCGCGAGGGTGGCCAGGGCGTCTTGCATCTGCTGCATCCAGCCCTGTTGCTCGGTCTCCAGGATCCGCTCGGTGTTATCGACGAGCAGGCTGGCGTTGACCGGGTTGGCCGCTTCGGAAGGCGAGAGACCCATCCACCAGTTGTGCACGTTTTCGAGGTTGGTGGCCGTCTGGTTGTACTGAATCAGGGTGGACTCGGTCTGCCGGTACTGGAGGTAGGTGGCGAAGGCCGTGGCGAAGGCGGTCGTCAGCGCGATCCACAGTTCCCAGCCGATGGCCGCCAGCAGCGTACCGATGCCGCCGCTGAGGATGATCAGCACCTGAAACAGCGTGAGCCTGCGCTTGTGCTCTCTGGTCTTGTCCCTGAAATACGCAAGCTGGTTTTCGAGGCGATACCTGATGTACTCTTCGGGCGTGAGCGTGCGGAAGCCGTCGTCGCCGATGTCCCGGAGGTATTTCGGCGGGATGGGGGGGGGAGTGTCAGCGTCTTCTTCGTACTCGGTCTCGTTGACCGCGGTGTTCATGAGTGGCCCGGTGATGTTCTTGATCCGCTGGGCCAGCATCCCCTCGCGCGTCTCATTTTCTTTGACGAGCGCGGCGTCGCTGTAGACGGTGGCGCGGGTGCGGTAGCGGTAGATTTCGCGCTTGACGGCTTCGGCTGAGGCGCGCAGCAACACCCATTTGGTACCCAGCTTGAACTGATTGGCCAGCGTCAGCAAGATCGAGATCAGGATGGGCACGACGACGATAATCCAGTGCAGCGCCTGGTAAGCGAAGCTCTCCTGCCGCGCCTCCCTGGCCTGTTCGATCTGCTGTTGGACCAAAGCATCCCCCGGCTCGCCCGCCAGCGGCTCGATGCCGTAGAACTGCGTCTGGAAAAGAGCCAGCAACACGGCGGCGATCCCCATCGCCAGAATGAAAAACTGAAGGTTTAAGAAGCGCTTCTGATGCTTGTTCGCGCCGGTATCGAGTTGGACAAAGCTGCGCCAGACCCGTTCGAGAAGCCCTCGCGCGCTGCCTCGTCCGGCGAGGTTGACCAGCTCGTTTTTCAACGCTTCCGGCGTCCCCACCAGGAGCGAGAAGAAAGAGAGGGTACCGTCGCTGACGATCTCGGCCAGCGCATCGTCGGCAATGAAGGGCGGGTTTTGCGGGACCGGCTCAGCATTCGGATCGGGATTCACCTCGGCCAGTTTCTGGAGCCACGCCCGGCGCTTCGCGTATTCCTCAGCAATTTTGTCGGCGAAGCCGCCGCTGCCTTGAATGACGAGCAGGGGCCAGCCCTGGCGCACGCAGCTTAAGGCCTCCCCGGGCGTGACGTTGCCGCCGCCGGCCACGACCATCACCACCGGGAGCGACGCTTTCGCATCTTCCTGGTTGCTGTCGGTGGCGGCTTGCCCGTCCTCCTTCGGCGGATCGGGCGCGCGGGCGCTGAGGGCTTTGGCCAGCGCGAACATCGTCTCGGTCTCGTCGCCCCACGCCTTACCTTCGACCAGGACGAAGTGCGAGTGGTTGGGGTCGAGCGCTGCGCCGCCATTGATGCTGCCCTCGGCGGGTCCGCCGGGGTAGGTGACCTTGCCCGTAGGCGCCACGCCCAGCAGCGGCGTCTTGCGGCCCCGGTCGGCCACGCCCTGCCCCATCAGTTCCATCACGCCCGCCTGCGTGCCTCCGTCGATGATCAGGGCCTCGGCGGCGAGGGCGGCGCGCGCGACGCCCCGGCTGAAGAGTTGCCGCAGGCGCACGGCCACGTCTTCACCGAGGCTATCGGCGCCCCCGGCGATCATCAACAGGGCTTTGGGCTGCTCGAGGCCGAGCGCCCGGAGGATCTCCTCCGGATCCTGCCCCACCGTCGCCTCGACCAGCGTGGCGCGGTTGCCGTTGGGAAACGTGATTTCCTTCTTAACATCGTCTGCCGTGGTCGTTGGCTCCATGACGGGGTCCGGTTTGGGTGAGTGGGTGCTGCCAAGATAACGAAATAAGGGCGGCTTCCACGCTACTTTTGCCCTCCTGCCCAGCCCGGCCCTCGGACGACGCGGCCCGGCAGCGCGCCGGTGTGCTCGCCGCTGTCGAGCACGGGCACGCCGTTGACGAAGACGTGGACCATGCCCGTGGCGTACTGGTGCGGCTGCTCGAACGTGGCGTGGTCCCGGATGGCCTCCGCGTCGAAGACGGCCACGTCGGCGAAGTAGCCGGGGCGCAGGGCGCCGCGCCGGCGGAGCTTGAGGTTGGCCGCCGGCAGCGACGTGAGGCGGCGGACGGCCTCTTCGAGGGGGATGATCCGCTCGTTGCGGACGTACTTGCCCAGCAGCCGGGCGAAGTTGCCGTAGGCGCGCGGGTGCGGGTTGTTGTCGAGAAAGTCGCCTTCGGGCGCCAGCGAGCCGGCGTCGGAGCCGAACGAGACCCACGGCAGGGCAATCTGCCGGCGGACGTTGTCTTCGGACATCAGAAAATAGACCGACTGCACGCGGCTGCTGTCCTCGACGACGAGGTCCATCGCGGCGGCGGCGGGCGAGGTGCCGCGCGCGGCGGCGACGGCGGCGAGGGTCTGGCCGGTGAGCGGGCGTAGCGCCTCGTTGCGGAAGCCCACCAGCAGCACGTTCTCCGGCCCGGCGGCCAGCAGCAGGTTCTCCCAGGCGTCCGTCGGCGTGGTCATCTCACGTTCGAGGCGGGCGCGGACGGCGGGGTCTTGCAGGCGCGCGCGCCAGGCGCCGAAACCGCCCTCCTGCACCCACGGCGGCATCGCCGCGTCGAGGCCCGTCGAGCCGGCGGTGTAGGTGTACATGTCCGCGGTGACGGCCAGTCCTTCGGCCCGCGCCGCCTCGACGCGCTCGACGACGGCGTCGAGCTTGCCCCAGTTGTCCCGCCCCGCCGCCTTGAGATGGTAGATTTCGGCGCGGAGGCCGGCCTCGCGCGCAATCGTGACGAGTTCGTCGACGGCTTCGAGCAGGCGGTTGCCCTCGCTGCGCAGGTGCGAGATGTAGAGGCCG
>JBFGTT010000344.1:0-4779 GCA_041565995.1 Rhodothermales bacterium | reverse complement strand
GAGGAACTGGAGGAGAACAAGCGCATCCTGCTCGACAAGCTGGCGATGTACAACATCGACATCGTGGACATCAACGCCGTCGTGGGGCCCACGGTGACGCTCTATGAGCTGACGCCCGCCCCGGGGGTCAAGATCAGCCGCATCACCGCGCTCGAAGACGACCTGGCCATGGCGATGGCCGCGCGCGGCATCCGCATGATTGCGCCCATCCCCGGCAAGAGCGCCATCGGCGTCGAGATCCCCAACCGGCACCGCGAACTGGTACGCATCCGCGACATCCTGGGCACGGCCCGCTTCCGCGACGCGCACATGGAACTGCCCGTGGCGCTGGGCAAGACCATCGAGGGCGAAGTCTTCCTGCAAGAACTCGCCAAGATGCCGCACCTGCTCATCGCCGGGGCCACCGGCTCGGGCAAGTCGGTGGGCCTCAACGCGCTCATCACGGGGCTGCTCTACGCCTGCCATCCCTCGAACCTCAAGTTCGTGATGATCGATCCGAAGAAAATCGAGTTGCAGCAGTACCGCGAACTGGTGGAGCACTACCTGGCGATTCCGGAGGACGGCGAAGACGCCATCATCACCGACGTGACCGAAGCGCTGAACGTGCTCAAGAGTTGCGAGAAGGAGATGGAGCAGCGCTACGACCTGCTCTCGAAGGCCGGCGTACGCAGCATCCGCGACTACAACAAGAAGATCAAGCAGGGCACGCTCGATCCCGAAGAGCCGCACCGCCACCTGCCCTACATCGTCGTCATCGTGGACGAGTTGGCCGACCTGATGATGACCGCCGGCAAGGAGATCGAAGGGCCGATCGCGCGCCTGGCGCAGATGGCGCGCGCCGTGGGCATCCACCTCGTGCTGGCTACGCAGCGCCCCTCGGTGGACGTGATCACGGGCCTCATCAAAGCCAACTTCGCCTCGCGCGTGGCCTACCAGGTGGCCTCCAAGATCGACGCGCGCACCATCCTCGATCAGAACGGCGCCGAGGGCCTCGTGGGCAACGGCGACATGCTCTTCATGAGCGGCAGCCGCCTGCTGCGCCTGCAAGGCCCCTTCGTCTCCATCGACGAGGTGGACCGTCTGATGGCGTTTATCAGCGAGCAGCCCGGCCCCGGCCCCTACCTCCTGCCCCCCTCCGAAGAACGCGACGACGACGCCGTGGGCGAGATGCCCGGCATCGACGACATCGACGACCTCTTCGAAGAGGCCGCGCGGATCATCGTGCGCAGCCAGCAGGGGTCGGTGTCGCTGTTGCAGCGCAAGCTCTCGGTGGGCTATACGCGCGCGGCGCGCATCGTCGACCAGCTCGAAGAGGCGGGCATCGTGGGCGCCTTCGTCGGCTCGAAGGCCCGCGAAGTGCTCATCACCGACGAGGCGCAGCTCGACGCCTTCCTCAAGGCCCGCTCCGAAGGCTGAGCACGCTACGCATCGGTCCCGACGGGGTCGAAGCGCCACACCGGGCGCCGTTCGGTTTCCCCTGGCATACACTGACGGCTGGCAAGTGTAACGAAAAAGTAACAGCGTTTTATTATTCCTTATAATTCTTAAGTTCTCGCCAACGAATTCTCGTGTCGGTAGGTGGGCACGCTGTGGTGAACCTTGCCGTGGATGCCTCCGAACCCAACGCTAGCTTTGCATGGCGCTGCCGCAGCCTATGGTGGGCAGAGCCGTCGAGCGGTTCGTCAGGCGGCAGCGCCGCAGGGCGAGCCGCGCGGGTTTGTTGGGCTGCCTTCACCATCCCTGCGCACACCCCCCGGTAGCGTGAGCGGCACAGCGGCACCGGGATAAGCCTGCTACCACGTCTTCACTCACTCACACCCGTTGTTGACCCAGGAGGGCTATAATGAAACGCCTCGCTTACATCCTCTCCCTGCTGACCTTCGTGATGCTGGTCGGGAACGTCCAGGTCGCCCTGGCCCAGGTGCCGGCGCGGATCTCCTACCAGGGCCTGCTCCTCGACGAGGGCCAGACGCTCTCCGACGGCGCCTACCGCGTCACCTTCCGCCTCTACGCCGACGAAGAGACAGGACCTGCCCTCTGGAGCGAAACCCAGACCGTCTCCGTCCAGGACGGCCTGCTCTCGACGCTCGTCGGCGCTGAAACGGCGCTCAACCTGCCCTTCGACCGCCCCTACTTCCTCTCCGTCGAGGTCGAGGGGCAGCCCGAGAGCGAACGCATGGCCCTCTCGGCGGCGCCCTACGCCCTGCTGGCCCGCAACGTGCCCGACAGCACCGTCGTGCGCTCGATCAGCGGCCTGCGCGACCAGGTCGAACTCGTCGCCGGACCGGGCATCGCGATTCAGCAGCTCGACAACCGGCTCATCATCTCGGCGGCGCAGGGCATGAAGGGCTACGGCCCGGACGAGGCCGCCGGCCCGATGGAGCCGTTGGCTAAAAAGTCCCCCACGCCCCTGACCTTCGAAGAGGACGAGAAGCGCCTGGCTGAGATTCTCTCCACGCTCGGCCCGGGCGGCTCCAACACGGGGTTGGACGCAGCCTACGACGCCGGCCGCGTCATCACGCTCGACGACGGGCAGATCGTGATGCAGGGCACCAACACGAGCGACCTGGGCTTGCTCTTCCGCAACAGCGTCGGCGGCAGCCCCGCCTTCCGGTTCCAGGTCGATGGGGTGAGCACGCCGCAGGTATGGTTGCTGGGTCTCAATCCCGTGACGGGGACCTTTTTGCTTTCGAACGGGACGGGGGTTACGACGCCGCTCAGGGTGCTTAAGTCCGCGACGAATAGACTGATGGCGCTTGAGGGGTCGGCCGTGAAGTTCCGCAACGCAGCGGACGAGGTCAAGGTCACCATCGACACCAATGTGAGCGGCGACGGGCGGATCACGACGCAGGAGTTGGAGATCACCGGCGGGTCGGACCTCTCGGAGAACTTTGACATTTCGGCGGGTTTCGGCATCGCCGAGCCTGAGCCGGGCATGGTAGTCTCGATCGATCCGCAGCGACCGGGCAAGCTGATGGTCAGCGGTCAGCCCTACGACCGGATGGTGGCCGGAGTGGTCAGCGGAGCCGGGGGCATCGAGACGGGGCTGCTGATGGGGCAGGCGGATTCGGAAGCCGATGGGGCGTACCCGGTGGCGCTCACGGGCCGGGTCTACGTCTACGTGGACGCGGCCTACGGTTCGGTCTCGCCGGGGGACCTGTTGACGACTTCGGCGACGCCGGGCCACGCGATGAAGGTGAGCGACCATGGTCAGGCGCAGGGGGCGATCATCGGCAAGGCGATGACGGGACTTACCGAAGGGCGCGGCCTGGTGCTGGTGCTGGTCTCGCTCCAGTAAACGACCGGCCCGGCCACGACGTACTGGCGGAGCGCAAGCAGCCTGCCGGCTTCGATTTCAGCAGACGAACAGGCACGTAGAGGATATGGCGATGAAAAAGACGACATGGCTGCTGACGGGTGTGCTGGCCGTCGCGTTACTCTGGGGCGCCGCCGAGGCGCAAGCCCAGACGTTCCAGCGTAGCGCGGAGCGCGGCACGGTGCTCCATGCGGGGGCCTACCACGTCCTGTCGCTCGTCGGGCAACCCGTTGCCGGGCGGCTCACGAGCCGCAGCGGCGGCATCTGGCAGTTGCGGCGGCAGCTAGCCGCGCAACGGGCTGCCTCGGCCCCCGGCGCGCTCGACGTGCCGGCGGATTATGCCCTGGAGGCCAACTATCCCAACCCGTTCAATCCGCAGACGACGATCCGCTTCACGCTGCCGGAGGCTGTGCACGTGCAGATCCGGGTTTTCGACCTGCTGGGCCGGGAGGTGGCGCGTTTGGTCGATGCGGATCGGGAGGCGGGCCGTCACGAGGTGGCTTTTGACGCCCGGGACCTCGCCAGCGGGATGTACCTCTATCGGATGCAGGCCGGTTCTTTCGAGCAGCATCGGACGATGCTGCTGGTGAAATAACCAGGCCAGGCGCACAGTACTCAGACCCGGCTGCTTCCAACGCTGCAGCCTGATGATGCTCATTGCACAAAGAAGTCCTATGCCTAAACTATCGCTACCGGGAGCCGCCGTCCTCTGCCTGGGTCTTTTCCTCGCCAGCGCACCCGCCCACGCCCAGCAGGACCCGCTCGACACGGCCTTAGAATATCTCCAGCAGAACGCAAAGCGCCTGGGGTTGACCCAAGCCGACCTGGCCGACCTGGTCGTGCGCGACCAGTATGTCAGTAAACACAACGGCGTCACCCACCTGTACCTCCTGCAGCGCCACGCAGAGATTCCCGTCTTCAACGGGATCATCAACGTGAACATCACGCGGGACGGCCGGGTCCTCAACGTCGGGAACCGCTTCGTGCAGGGGCTTGCCGAGAAGGCAAACAGCGCGGTCCCCTCGCTCACGGCCATCGCGGCGGCAGAGGCTGCCGCCGGGCACCTGGGCCTCTCGATCACCGAGCCGTTGACCGTGGTCCAGACCAGGCCCGGCCCGTCGCAGGAAACGCTCTTGAGCAACGGCGGCATCTCGCTCGAATCGATCTCGGCCCGGCTCGTCTACCAGCCCCTGGAGACCGGCGAGGTGCATCTGGCCTGGGACGTGGGCATCTACACGCTCGACGCCCAGCACTGGTGGCAACTGCGCGTCGACGCCGCCACCGGCGCCGAACTCGACCGCAACGACCAAGTGGTCCAGGACGACTTCGGCCCTCGGGCGGCAGCGGCGGGCGCCCCGACGGAGCAGGCTTTCGCCGCGAACAGGCTGGAGCGCCTGCTGCGCAGCCCCGACTCGTACTTCGTCTTTCCGCTGCCTTCGGAAAGTCCGCTCCATCCCTTCGGG
>JBFGTT010000343.1:0-4784 GCA_041565995.1 Rhodothermales bacterium | reverse complement strand
GCGGTCGTCATCAGCGACACCATCCAGGCCGTCGTGCTGATCGTCGGCGGCACCATCGTCTTCTTCGCCGCCTTCCTGGCCCTTCCCTCGTGGAGCGAGATGGCGGCGGCAGTGCCCGAAGGCACCCTCCACATCATCCAGCCGGCGTCCGACCCGGCGCTGCCCTGGCCCGGCCTCTTCACCGGCGTGCTCATCATCGGCATCTACTTCTGGACTACGAACCAGTTGATGGTCCAGCGCGTGCTCGGCGCCCGGACGCTCGACCACGGACGCTGGGGTTCCCTCTTCGCCGGCTTCCTCAAGCTGCCCATCCTCTTCCTGATGATCCTGCCGGGCACCTTCGCCATCGTGCTCTACCCGGACCTGCAAACCCCCGACCTGGTCTTCCCGACCCTCGTGGCCGACCTGATGCCCATCGGCGTCCGGGGCGTGATCCTGGCGGCGCTCGTGGCGGCCATCACCTCGTCGGTCGATTCCATCTTCAACTCGGCCTCGACGCTGGTGACGCTCGACTTCATCAAGCCCTTTCGCCCCAACATCAGCGAGCGGGCGCTGGTGCTCACCGGGCGCGTGACCACGTTCGTCGTGATGGTCGTGGCGGTGGTCTGGGCGCCGCAGATCCAGAACTTCCCCTCGCTCTGGACCTACCTGCAATCGATCCTGGCCTACCTGACACCGCCGATTGTGGCCATCTTCCTGGTGGGGATCTTCTGGAAGCGAGCCAACCGGCACGGCGCCTTCGCGGCCTTCGTGCTGGGCATCGGCCTGGGCATCGTCGGCTTCATCGTCAACGAAATAGCGGGCCTCTTCTCGCTGCATTTTCTCTACGCCGCCGCCCTCTCGTTCGTCGGGAGCGTCGTCCTGATCGTCGTGGGCAGCCTGCTGACGGAGCCGGAGCCGGAAGAGAAAGTCGAAGGGCTGACCTGGCATCCGACGCTGTGGAAGGAGGAATCCCGCGCCTTGCAGGGCGTGCCGGCGTGGAAGAACTACCGCTATCACGCCGCCCTGCTGCTGCTGACCACCGCCGCCGTCGTCGCATGGTTCTGGTAAGCCGGGAGGGCGCTTTGCATGAGCAGGAAGCCATCATGACTACGAAGTCCCACGAACCCGGGCCGGCAGCCCTGAGCCGACGCCGCTTCCTCAAGCTCGGCGGCGCGGGCCTGGCCGGCGCGGCGCTGCTGCCCGCCGCCGCACACCCGCGCCCCGCCGCCCCCACCGAACTCGTCTTCACCTTCGGACCGGACGATTCGGGCACGCTACGGGCCCTCATCGACGCCTTCAATGCCCGCCACAGCGGCCAGATTCGCGTCACCTGGCGCGAGATGTCGCGCGAGTCCGACGCCTACTACCGCCAGCTCGAATCCGACTTCATGGCCGACGCCGCCGACGTGGACGTCATCGGGGCCGACGTGGTCTGGACGGCGCCCTTTGCCACGCGGGGCTGGGTGCGCGACCTCTCCCGGCGCTTCTTCGGCGCCTACGACCCGGAAGACTTCCTGGAGGCCGCCCTCAACGCCGCCGTCTACCGCTTCAAGGTCTGGGGCGTGCCCTGGTACACCGACGCCGGAATGCTCTTCTACCGAAAGGACCTGCTCCAGAGCAGCGGCTTTGCCGGCCCGCCGACGACCTGGGACCAACTCAAGCAGACCGCGGCCCGCGTGCGCCGCGACGCCCGGACGCGCTACGGCTTCGTCTTCCAGGGCGCCGAATACGAAGGCGGCGTCGCCAACGCCCTCGAATACATCTGGAACGCCGGCGGGCGCGTGCTCACCGGCAACGTCTCCGTCGCCGGCACCTTCGGCCAGAGCGTCATCGATCCCAACGTCATCTCCGTCGATAGCGTGGATGCCGCACGGGGCCTCGACACCGCGCGCAGCCTGGTGGCCGAAGGCTATGCACCGGCGCAGGTGACCGACTTCCGCGAACTCGACGCGCTGCGCGTGTTCCTGGCGGGCGAGGCGGTTTTCATGCGCAACTGGCCCTACGCCTACGGCATCCTGGCCGACGCGGCGCAGTCGCGCATCACGCCGGAGCAGGTGGGCGTGGCGCCGTTGCCTGCCGCCACCGAGGGCCATCGCCGCTACAGTTGCCTGGGCGGGTGGAACCTGATGATCAACGCCCGCGCCGACCGACGCAAGCAAGAGGCGGCCTGGACCTTCATCCGCTTCGCCGTCGAGGCCGCGCAGCAAAAGCGCCGGGCGCTCGACGGCGGCTTCCTGCCCTCGCTGCGCCGCCTCTACGACGACCCGGAGATCCTCGCCCGCGTGCCCGTCATCGCGCAGGGCCGGCAGGCCGTCGCCGACGCGCGCGTGCGCCTCGTCTCGCCCTACTACATGCAGATGGCCCCGCGCATCGCCCGCGCCTTCAACCGGGTGCTCCGGGGCGACGTCGACGGCGCCGGGGCGGTGCGGGCCTTGCAAGCGGAACTGCAAACCATCCTGCGGAAGAACCGGTGAGGACCGACGACGTCGCGCCGCCCACCGGCGCGGATACCGACCTGCTGCGCCGGCTGCTGGCTCGCCACGCCGACGCCTGCCGGGCGTTTCCCTTCCTCGAAACGCGCCTCCGGCGGCACCTCCCCGACGTCCGACGCGGCTACCGGGCGCTCTACCACGACGCCGACGAATCCCGCCTGCTGCGCCTCTTCGACGCACTCGTGGAAGGGCTGCACGAGCGCGAGGCGGATGTGCGCGAGCGCGACCGGCGGCGCGAAGCCGACCCGGCGTGGTTCCAGGTGCCCGCCATGGTCGGGATGATGTGCTACGTGGATCGCTTCGCCGACGACCTCGCCGGCCTGATCGAGAAGATCCCCTACCTCGAAGAACTCGGCGTCAGCTACCTGCACCTGATGCCGCTGATGAAGCCGCGCCAGGGTCCCAACGACGGCGGCTACGCCGTGGCAGACTACCGCGCCGTCGACCCGCGCCTGGGCACCATCGACCAGCTCCGCGTGCTCGCCCGCCGCCTCCACGCCGCCGGCATCCACCTGGTCGTCGACTTCGTGATGAACCACACGGCGCGCGAGCACGCCTGGGCGCAGGCCGCCCTCGCCGGCGACGCGCGCTTCCAGGCCTTCTACCTGACGTTCGAAAACCGCGCGCTGCCCGACGCCTACGAACGCACCCTCCCCGAAGTCTTCCCCGACTTCGCCCCCGGCAACTTCACCTACCAGCCGGCCATCGACCGGTGGGTCTGGACGACGTTCTACGACTTCCAGTGGGATCTCAACTACGCCAACCCGGACGTCTTCGAATGCATCTTCCGCGAGATGCTCTTCCTGGCGAACGTCGGCGCGGACGTGCTGCGGCTCGACGCGGTGCCCTTCGTCTGGAAGCGCATGGGCACCAACTGCCAGAACCAACCCGAAATCCTCGACCTGCTGAGCGCCTTCCGCGCGCTGATGCGCATCGCCGCACCGGGCGTGCTCTTCAAGGCCGAAGCCATCGTCGCGCCGGACGACATCGTCCGCTACCTGGGCGTGGGCGGCTACGAGGGCAAGGCGTGCGACCTGGCCTACCACGCCACGCTGATGAACCACCTCTGGCACGCCCTGGCCTGCGAAAATACCCACCTGCTGCGTACCACGCTCTCGACGCTGCCCGCCGCCCCCAGAGAGACCACCTGGATCAACTACGTCCGCTGCCACGACGACATCGGCTGGGGCATCGCCGACGCTAACGCCGAGGCCGTAGGCCAGCACGGACGCGACACGCGGATGTTCTGCACGGATTTCTACACCGGCGCGCTGCCGCACAGCTACGCCGAAGGCTACCGGTTTCAAGTGGACGAGGGCACCGGCGAGGCGCGCGTCTCGGGCACGGCGGCGGCGCTGGCCGGCCTGCAACGCGCCCTCGTCGAAGCCGACCCGGAGGCCGTCGACCGGGCCGTACGGCGGCTGCTCCTGCTCCACGGCGTCGTCTACTTCATGAAGGGCATCCCGCTGCTCTATAGCGGCGACGAGATCGGCCAGCTCAACGACTTTTCCTACCTCAACGACCCCCTCAAAGCCGCCGATAACCGCTGGATCCACCGCCCGCAGATGGACTGGCAGAAAGCCGCGTGGCGGCACACGCCGGGCCGCGTCGAGCAGTGCCTCTTCGAGGGCGTCCGGCGGCTGGCCCGCGTGCGGAGCGTGCAGCAAGCGCTCGACGGACGCTCCGAAGACCGGGTCCTCCTCCCGGACAACGACCACCTGTTTCTGGTCGAGCGCGTCTATGGAGACGAGCGCCTGCTGCTGGCGGCCAACTTCTCGCACGCCTGGCAGGCCGCCGCCCTGCACGCGCTGCCGCCGCCGTGGCGCGAGGGCTACAGCCACGACGTGCTGGCCGACGCCCGGCTCCGCTTTGCGTCGGGCTTCCTGGCCGTGCCGCCCTACGGTCTGTACTGGCTGGCGCCCGCGCAGCCGTCGGAGCACAAACCCCACGCGCAGGTTGTGGCTTGGCCGCCGGAATCCTATTATGGGAAAACGTGAGCCGACAAGGGGATGAGCCGACGAGCCGGCGATAGATCGCTGACTTGGCACTAGGTCTTTTCGTCCACACCTCCGAAGACCGCCCATGTCCACCTGGAAAGTCCGCCTTTCGCTGGCGCTGAATTTTTTCGTCTTCGCCATCTTGCTCAACACCGTGGGCATCGTCATCCGGGAGGTCATCGCCGACTACGGCGTTAGCCGGGTGACGGCGGCGAGCCTGGAGGGGTTCAAGGACATCACCATTGCCGTCGCTTCGTTCCTGCTGGCTTCCTACGTGCCCCGCTTCGGCTATCGGCGATCGATGCTCGTGGGC
>JBFGTT010000342.1:0-4810 GCA_041565995.1 Rhodothermales bacterium | reverse complement strand
TGCTGGGCGGCTCGGAGACGCGCCTGCCGCCGGTGGTCGACGTGGTCATGCTCAGCGAGTACACCAACATCAGCCTGATCCTGGACCTGTCGGTCTATTCGGTCGAAGAACGCACGGCCTACGTCAACGACCTGCTGCAGGCGCTGGTGGGGCTGCGGGCGCGGCGCGGCCGTCCACACTGGTTCCTGCTCGACGAGATCCATAGCTTCTGCCCGCCCGACGGCGGCCCGCTGACCGAACTGATCGTCGGGGCGATGCGCGAAGGCGGCTTCGGCGTGGTCAGCTATCGGCCCAGCCTGGTAGCGCCGCCCGTGCTGCACGCCCTCGATCACTGGATGCTCACGCGGATGGGCATGCCCGAAGAAGTCGCGGTCCTCGAACCCTACCTGGCCCGGCACCCGGAGCAGCCGGCCGACCTCTCGGTGCTGGCGACGATGCCGGTGGGCCAGGCCCTCCTGTGCACCGGGCCGCAGGCCGACCGGGAACGACCGACGCCCGGCGTGCTTTCGTTCCAGACGGCCCGGCGCATCGTGCCCCACGTGCGGCACCTGCACAAGTACCTGCGCGTGCCCCTGCCGGCGCCCAAACGGTTCTACTTCCAGGTCAACGGCGCCGACACCGCCGTCCGCTCGGCGGCGAGCCTCTGGGAGTTCCGCGAAGCCCTGGCCGACCTGCCCGTAGCCACCCTCGCCTTCCACCTGCACCGGGGCGACTTCGAGCAGTGGCTGCGCAAGGTCCTGCACGACGACGAACTGGCCCGCCGCCTGCGCAAGCTCGCCCGCCGCCCGCTCGAAGGCGAAGCCCTCCGGCGTGCCCTCATCGCCACCGTCGCCGACCGCTACGAAGAACTCGAAAGCTTGATTTGACGAGGCCCCAACCGGATCTTACCGCGTGCCCGCCAGCTCGCCCTCCCGCATGAGGTGATCGATGGACCCGTTCTCTCTGAAAAAAATCCTGCACCCGACCGATTTCTCGGCGCCGGCAGAGGCGGCGCTGGTCTACGCGCTGGACCTGGCCCTGCGCACCGGGGCCGCGCTGCGCCTGCTCCACGTAGTCGGCGGGCCGACGCTGACCGCGCAGGCCGAGGAAGACCTGATGGTCCGGCTGCGCGAGACGGCCAACGCCCACTTCGGCGTCTTCGACCACGCCGCCCTCGCCGCCCTCGACATCGACTACGAGCTGGCCGAGGGGCGGCACGCGGCGCCGGTCATCGTCGAGCGCGCGGCGCGCCACGAAGCCGGCGTCGTGGTGCTGGGCACGCACGGGCGGCGCGGCCTGCGGCACTTCCTGCTCGGCAGCGTGGCCGAGGCCGTCGTGCGCGAGGCCGCCTCCGCGGTACTCGTCGTCCGCGAGCGGCAGGCCGCCGAGCCGGTGGCGGTGAGCCGCATCCTCGTGCCGGTGGATTTTTCGGAACACACCGGACCGTCGCTGGCCCAGGCCCGGCACCTGGCCGCGCACTATGGCGCAACCCTTTCGCTGCTCTTCGTAGCAGAAGAACACGTGGTGCCTTTTTTCAGCGACACCGGCATCCCTACCTTCACCCTGATGAAGATCGACCCCGGCATCGTCGCGCACGCGGGTGAGGCCCTGCGCCAGCTCGACGCCCGCACCCCCGGCCCCGACGTGCCGGTGGCGTACCTGGTGCGCAGCGGACAGCCGGCCTCCGAGATCGTCGCCGTGGCGAAGGAGCAGCAGGCCGGCCTGATCGTCATGGCGCCGTGGGGCCTGCGCGGCGTCGAACGCAGGCTGCTCGGCAGCGTCACCGAGCGCGTCATGCGCACGGCGCCCTGCCCCGTGTGGACCGTCCAGCACGCCGCCGGCGAGGCGCCCCCCTGAGGCGCCGGGCCGCCCCGCCCATAAACCGCTACCCTGGTCTACCCGTCTGAACGAACCCATGAAAAGGATGATCTTTGCATCGAGCCTCGCGCTGATCCTGCTGCTGGCGCCCGCGCCGGCGGCGGGCTTTACGCCCCCGTGGCCGCCACCGGCACCCGCCGACAGCGTCGTGGGCACCTGGCTGGGCACGCTGACGGTGCCCGGCGGCCAGCTCCGCATCGTCTTCCACGTCACCCGCGATTCGACCGGCGCGCTCACGGCTACCCTCGACAGCCCGGACCAGGGCGTCGCCGGCATCCCCGTCAACGCCGTCGTCGTCTCGAACGACAGCCTGCGCCTGGACGTGCAGGCCGTCCTGGGCAGCTACGAAGGCAAGATCGGCGCGGATGGATCGACCATCGACGGGACGTGGCGGCAGGGCGGCCTGGCGCTACCGCTCAAGCTGGCACGCACCGACGAGGACGTAGCCCCGCCCCCTCGCCCCCAGGAGCCGAAGCCGCCCTATCCCTACGCCGAAGAGGACGTCGGCTTCGACCACCCGGAGGCCGGCGTCCGCCTGGCCGGCACGCTCACCCTGCCCCGCTCGGAAGGCCCGCACCCGGCGGTCGTGCTCATCAGCGGCTCCGGCCCGCAGGACCGCAACGAGACCGTCTTCAACCACCGACCCTTCCTCGTCCTGGCCGACTACCTCACGCGCCGGGGCCTCGCCGTGCTCCGCTTCGACGACCGGGGCGTGGGCGCCTCCACGGGCGACTTCTCGACGGCCACGAGCGAAGACTTCGCCGGCGACGTCCGCGCGGGCATCGCCTACCTGAAGACGCGCCCGGACATCGACCCGGCCAAGATCGGGCTGGTCGGGCACAGCGAGGGCGGCCTCGTCGCCCCGATGGTAGCCGCCGAAGCGCCCGGCGAGGTGGCCTTCATCGTGCTCCTGGCCGGCACCGCCCTGACGGGCGAAGAGATCCTCTACCTCCAGGGCGAACTCATCGCCCGCGCCAACGGCGCCTCCGACGAAGCCATCGCGCTCAACCGCAGCACGCAAGCGCGCCTCTTCGAGGTGCTCAAACACGAGCCGGACAGCGCCGCCGCCGCCGCACAGATGCGCGCCGCCCTGCTCGACGCCCTCGACGCCGTCAGCGACGAGGAGAAAGAGGCCCTGGGCTTCGCCGGCGCCGACGAAGACGAGCTGATCGACGGCCAGATCCGGCAGCTCCTCACGCCCTGGTTCCGCTACTTCGTCAGCTACGACCCGCGGCCCGCCCTGCGCAAGGTCCAATGCCCCGTGCTGGCCGTCATCGGCGAGAAAGACCTGCAAGTGCCGCCCACCGAGAACCTGCGCGAAATCGAGGCGGCCCTCCAGGCCGGCGGCAACACGGACTACCGCGTCGTCGAACTGCCCGGCCTCAACCACCTGTTCCAGACCGCCGGGACAGGCGCGCCCGCCGAGTACGCCCGCATCGAAGAGACCATCGCGCCCTCGGCGCTCCAACTCCTCGGAGACTGGATCGTGGAGCAGACCCGATGATACCCATACTGACGAGAGGACGAGACGACGAGGGGACGAGACGACGAAAAGACGATTCTTCTTTCTCGTCCACACGTCCACACGTCCACACCTCCACACCTCCATACGTCCTTAGACGCATGACTTCTTTTGCACGTAGCCTTCCGGCGTTGCTGCTGTTGAGCCTTGCGCTGGCGCTGCCGGCGCCGGCGCAGGAGACGGCCCTGGAGATCATCACGAAAGCCGACGAACTCACGCGCGGCGACACGCAAACCGGCACCTACCGCATGACCATCGTCCGCCCCGACTGGCAACGCACGATGGTCTTCGATTACTGGTCCGAAGGCACCGAAAAAACCTTCATCCGCATCGAAGAGCCGGTCAAAGAAAAAGGCGTCTCGTTTCTGAAGATCGGACGCGAGATGTGGCAGTACGTGCCCCGCATCAACCGCGTCATCAAAATCCCCCCCTCGATGATGCTCCAGTCCTGGATGGGGTCCGACTTTACCAACGACGACCTGGTCAAGGAGTCGAGCATCGTCGAGGACTACACGCACGCGCTGCTGGGCCGCGAAACCCTCGACGGCGACGAAGCCTACAAGATCGAACTCAAACCGAAGCCCGAAGCGGCGGTGGCCTGGGATCGCCTCGTCGAGTGGATCCGCGTGCGCGACTACGTGCCGCTACGCGCCGAGTACTTCAACGAACGCGGCGAACGCATCCGCACCATCCTCTTCTCGGAGATCAAAAAGATGGACGGACGCACCATCCCGGCCCTGATGGAACTCGTCGAGGAGAAAAAAGAAGGCCGCAAGACGATCCTGCTGCTCGAAGAGGTGACGTTCAACCGGCCCATCGGCAGAAACGTCTTCACGCAACAGAATTTGCGGCGGGCAAGGTAGGCTCGCGCTGCTTGCGTCCTGCACGCGCTCTGCGCGTGTCACTCGTCGCCAGACGCAAAACAGCACGATGATGGACGGCGAGCGCAGCGAGCCAAAATGACGCGAAGCCCATGACGAAACTGCTCAAACTGGCCTGGCGCGACGTGTGGCGCAACCGGCGGCGGAGCCTCATCACGATGGGCGCCATCGTCTTCGCCGTCCTCATCATCACGGTGACGAGCTCGTTGCAGTATGGCACCTTCGACGCCATGGAAGAGATGGCCGTCCGCCTCTTCAGCAGCGACCTGCAGGTGCACCGGGCCGGGTTTCAGGAAGAGAAGACGCTCTCCTACGCCCTCGAAGACGCCGAGCAGGACTGGCCGGCGCTGATGCAGGAGCAGCCCTGGGTGACGGCCTACACGCGTCGCCTGAGCGGCTTCGGGCTGGTCAGCTCCGACTCGTCGAGCGCCGGCGCCATGATCGTCGGCATCGAGCCGCAAGCCGAGCGTGGCGTCACCAGCTTTTCGCAGAAGATCGTCGAAGGCCTGCCCCTGGCCGAGGGCGATGACCACGCCGCGCTGCTGGGTCG
>JBFGTT010000341.1:0-4812 GCA_041565995.1 Rhodothermales bacterium | reverse complement strand
GTCTTCGAAAAGCTGAATCAGGACGGGTGAGCGGCACGACGACGGACGAACGACGACGGACGAACGATTAAGGGAAAAAGCATAGTACAACCCACGTTGTGACCTACAACGCCAAGCGCTTCCTTGGGTTAGTACACGACAACGCCTACCGGGAGGTGTCATCTCGACAACCCCGGACTCAGCCTGCCCTGGACTTGATCCGGGGATCCGGGGGCAGAGAGATCCCCGTCGTCGCGACCCGTTTAAACGCCGGGGATCCCTCCCGCGCATTCGGGATGACACAGACAGCAATGCCGTCGTGTCCGGTGAGAAAAAGCCATCTTCCATCGTCCGTCGTCGTGCCCGCAGGCTACTTCGTCGGCTGCCCGTAGATCACGTCGTAGTGCGGGGCGCCTTGGAAGACGAAATTGTACCCGCTGTAGATCGCCGCTCTGCGCGCGCTGTCCGGCTCGACGGTTCGGAAAGCGTCGTCCACCCAGCTGTTTTGCCTTTCGAGCGCTTCCCAGGAAGGGTATTTGTTCAGCGTAACCACGTTGGCGTGATGCACGCCGGTGTGGTGGATCAGGCCGAGCGTTCCCAGAATAGAGCCGTCCTGCATGCCCTTAGCGGACAGGGCCTCCGTCATCTTGTTGAGCTTGTTCAAGCTATCGACGCGCGCCCACGGCATCTCGTAAAAAGAGGCGTACCACAGGGCGCCCTCGGTCGAGTCGTTCGGCGACGGCATGATAGAGCCGGGGCTTTCGCCGTAGATGACGTCCTGGTGCCCGCCGCCGCCGAAGACCCAGCCGAACCCGTCGTTGATCCTGGCGCGCTCCGCCTCGTCGGGAAAGACCTGCGCCATGGCACTATCGGACGCATTCATCGCCTTCCACGACGGATACTTCGTCATTATGACGACGTTCTGTTCGTTGCCCGTGTGGTGCATCAGCCCCAGCCATTCCAGGATCTCGCCGTTGCGCTTGCGCAAGGCGCGCACCGGCTCGGTCATCTTCCACAGCTTCACCAGGCTGTCGGTGCGCGTCCAGTCAACCGAGTAAAAAGAGACGTACCAGTAGGGCGTCTCCTGTTCAGCAGACGCCTGCGCGGTTGACGGGGTTGGCGTGGCAACGGCTATCAGCAAGGCAATACCTACCCACAGGGCATATTTCATGACAAACCTCCAGGACAAGGTGAGCGAGGACGAGAGGAGCGGCCGGGGCGGCGTACCCCGGAAGACACCACGCATCGATCAAAAACATCCCGAAAAGCGCGAAAGAAAGGGCAGAGGGGGCTGGCCTGCGCTCGGAGAGAACGGCGTCAAAGCGTACTTAAGCGTTCCCTAATATAGCCACGACTGTACAACGGCGCAACCCCGTGGCGTCCTCGGCGAAAGGCTCCGACACTCCGCTCATGCGCAGGGGCGACGCTCTCGCCGCTCGCCGGGATTCATGGTCAAAGACCTTCAACACAGGTCGTGCAGCGCACGCGAGCCGGTGCAGGCGCGGCACGTCGCACCGGCCCGCGCGCAAGCACGTCGCTCAGGGTGACGACCCCGACCGCCGCCGAATGATGATCACGATCACGATCACCACGATGACCACGATCACGATGATGATGATGATCAGAAGAAGCGAAAGACCGCCGCCGTCATCCGGAATAGACGCCACCTCCAGGACCGTCGGGTTGAAGGAGCACCCGTTGGGATTGCCGGTGATCGTGCAGTCGTCGACGCCGAACGTGAAATCGCGGTCGGCGGTGATGCTGAAGTAGGCTTTGCCGTCGGCGTTCGTGCGCTCGAAGCGTGCTCTAAAGCCCGGCGGATCCCCCTGCACCGCCTGAATGCTCCGCACCCACTGCTGGGCCAGGGCCGTCGCGTTGCCCCCCGCCGGCACGCCATCGGTGGTGACTTGCTGCGCCGGCAGTCCGATCCCGGAAAGCGACCAGGTCCAGCCCTGCCCATCCGACTGCCCGTCGACGCAGAACGTCTTGGTGACCTGGGCGGCGGCGCCGGGCGGCCCCAGCGCCATCAGCAGCGCGGCGAAAAGAAGTAGAAGCTTCAGATAACGTAGCATGGCAATACCTCCCTAACTTTGGATGGATGTGACGGAACGAACCCGGCCCGGCAGTCCGTGCAGCACGCGCTACCAGGCACCCACAGGCCCAAAAGCAGTACAGAAAGAGAGAACGCAGACCGCGGAACGCCTGGCTGCCGCACGAACGCAAACGTAAGCCTACTGCTCGTCCTTATGCGGCACACGCCTGTGCGGCTTTCGACGCCGGCGCAGCGACCTTCTCACAATATAAGACGTATCTGGACCCAAAATATAACCTCGGCCCAGGCGCTGGCGTTATCAGACGACCGACGACGGACGAACGACGATCCCTTTGGCCCCTCATCGGTCGTCGGTCGTCGTTGGTAGGCTCCCGAGCATACCGCACCACTTGCGTTATTTACGTTTTGATGGTCGGACCTCCTATACGGTCACCTTGTCTAGCCCGTAGAGGTCAATGGTAATGTCTGGATGATCCGCGAAGAAAATCGACGGATTGGTGCCGTAGATATCATCGTAGGATAAGACGTACGCCTTGCCGTCTTTGCCTTGCTCGTGGAGGATCGACGAGTAATACAGGATGGGCATGTCCGCCGTGCTCACGGGCAGCGTGGCGCCGTTGCCCTGGTAGTACTTCGACGAGTCGATCCACGATACCGTGCCGTCGTCCAGGTGCATCACGCCACGGCAAATGGAAACCATGATCGCCATGCAAAGCGGATCGATGCCCCAGTGGGCGCCGGCGCCGGTCCCCTTGCTATTGCCCAGCAGCAAAAAGCCCCAGTCGATGGTGTCCTGTGCGCCGTCCACGTTATGGTACAAGGACTTCACTTTGGCTTTGGGCGTGAGATCCGGCAAGGGCCAGGGCGCGGCTGGCAAATTCAGGGTGGGTACCGGGCCGTACGCCTGCGTGCATGCCTCATTCGTCCACAAGTTGATCGAACCCCCGCCCTTGGGCGTAGTGCCCCAGTAGATGGTGTTGTCGGCGCCCTCTTTGTAGTCTTTGCTGTAGAAACTGAACTTCCGCTCGCCCTTGAAGCAGTGTTTTGCCACGTAGTCATCGAGGAAATGCGAGCATCGGGTGCCCCATGCTACGAACTCTTCCTGCGTGGCGCCCCAATCGCCCAGCCCCATGCTCTTGGGTGCCAATACACGCAAGACTTCACCGGCGGCATTGGTAATGAAGGTCTTCTTCATGATCCCGGTGTTGCCGCTTTGCTGCGCATCGGGCGACGCCGTGAAGTTGTTCAAAGCCGTGATGATCTCGGAGCGACTCTTCGTGTAGCCATACGATACGTCGCCATGGTCTCTGTCGTGACCGGAGAGGACATACGAGAGGCCATAGAAGTCTACGCTGGTGCCGTTGATGTTAGGGTTGGAGCCGCTGTCGAATTCGATCTTGTCGAAGAGTACGTTGTTTCCCCTGCTGGCCGTCGGACCGGAAACGACAAAGGAAGTGAAGTTGTCGTAGACGGAAAAGTAGATTCGGGCGCTATTGAAGTTGGGTACGGCCACCGGGAAGGTGATCTTGGCGAGGGTGGTCACCATGGTGGCGGGATCGAGCTTCCAGCTGCTCTTTGCGCTGAACACCGCCTTGCCCGTGGCGAAGTCCATGTAGCCGAACCTGTTGTCTGGATCGCTGGGGTCGTTGCCCAGCATGCAAACGAATACCTGGTCGCTGCTCGCGCCAGAGTTGGGCTTGTTGTTGATGGTAAGGTTCATGTTCGAAGCCATGATCGTGGTCTCCAGGGATCGGGTGACGAAAGGATTGCCTGTGCTCTCAGAAGAGAATCTTCTCTTTCCATGATAGGCATTCGTGACAACATAAGCTCACCCTTCCATTTCGGATGGAGCAACCGTCGGCATTTTCAGCGTATTTGAGGGGTTCAGCCTCTATCGCCCAGTTTTGCCGATTCCACTTTCGCAAATGGACAAAGTCGTGCTTATTGCTTTTTTCAGATGGATATACGCCTGTTTCGACGACCGACGATGGACGATCCTACGCGGTGCCATTCATCGTCGGTCGTCAGTCGTCGCTAAGCGCGCATACATGCAACAGAAAAACGCTCTAGGAGCTATCGAAGGAGGGATCGAGCGCTCTACCAAGAGGTCGCCCTGCCAGGGCTTCTCGAATAGGCAAGTTTGCAGACACGCCCTACTCGCCGCCGTTCACCCGCCCCAATCGGCATCAGTGAGGATGGGGATGTCCTCCTGCGCCGGCGGCATCAGCGGGCGGCGCTGCCGCCAGGCCTCGTCGAGCTGGACGGAAACGTGGTCGTGGTGGATCAGTACGGGGCCGTTGTAGCGGGCTTCGCGCGGGCCGTTTTCCAGCTTGAGCACGCCACGCGGGCACACCGCCGCGCACACGCCGCAGCCCACGCACGAGGCCCGGACCACGTTCTGCCCCCGCTGCGCGTACCACCGCACGTCGATGCCCATCTCGCAGTACGTCGAGCAGTTGCCGCACGAGATGCACTGCCCGCCGTTGGTGGTGATCCGAAAGCGCGAGAAATACTTCTGCAACAGCCCCAGCGTGGCCGCCATCGGGCAGCCGAAGCGGCACCACACGCGCTGCCCCATCACCGGGTAAAACCCCACCCCGACGACGCCCGCAAAGACCAGCCCGATCAAAAACCCGTACGTCTTCGAAAACGGCTGCGAAAGCACGCCCAGCACCGCCCCCTCCGTCGCCGAGTTGGCCCACAACAGCCCCGTGGTGACGACGACGAACACCAGCACCCCGTGCACCATCCACCGCTCGACTTTCCACGCGTTGAGCGAG
>JBFGTT010000340.1:0-4816 GCA_041565995.1 Rhodothermales bacterium | reverse complement strand
GCGTCGGCGTCTTCGGGGCGCGGCACGGCCACGCGCACGATGTCGGCGCCGGCCTCGGCCAGCCCGTCGATCTCGGCCAGCGTCGCGGCCACGTCGTGCGTCTTCGAGACGGTCATCGATTGCACCGAAATCGGGGCACCGCCGCCGATCTGCACGTTGCCCACCTGCACCGGGCGCGAATAACGACGGGGTCGTTCCATGTAGCTCCAGCGAATGGTTTTGTCGAAGAAAATCAGCCCTCTAACCACCGGGAAGCGCACGGGTTCAGCCGCGCCGTCGCCCGCGCGGTTTTTCACCAAGAGCTAACCTCCACGACGGACGACCGACCACGGACCACTCACTCGTAGAACACCTGCCGGAGCTTCGTCACCGGCGCCGCCACGGGCACGATCTCGAAGCGGATGCGCCCGATGATCTGGCCTGCTTCGGTCTCCACGTCCACGCGCCAGCGGCCCGGATGCACGTTGCGTTTGAAGGTGTAGCCCCGGTAGCCGTCGAAGCGCCCGCCGACGACCTGGTAGCCGATGCGGTCGGTCTCGACCCACGCCTGCCGGGCCGCGTCGTAGAAGCTCCACTGGTGATAGATCTTTTTCTTGAGCTGCGTCGGGGCGAAGACGGCGGCGAAGCAGTACACCGCCTCGCCCTCGGCGCGGCGAAAGCGCCGGTCCGAATCGATCCAGAAGGCGTACCAGGCGGATCGCTCGAAGCGCAGGTCGTAGGCGTCGCCTGCGCGGCTGACGTGGTGGAAGACGCCGCCGAAGCGCATCGCCAGGGGCACCGGCGGGATCCAGTTCTGCACGTAAAACACGTTGAGCAGGGCAAAGAGCACGGCCACCGAGCCGGCGGCGTAGACGTACTCACGCTTCCGCTTGAAGACGGCCCGGCGCCACAGGTAAACCAGCATCAACGCCACCAACGCCGCGCTCAGCAGGCCCCCCGCCAGGAACGTCGCGTAGCTCATCCACTTCGTCACGACCGGGATGAAGAAGATGAAGAACGAGCAGGCGGCCAGGAAATAGAGCGCCAGCAGCAGGTACAGGTTGAAGAGCCGCCGGTGGATGAACTCGTTGGCGACGAGCAGTACGGCCAGCAGCACGACGAACCCCAGCGTCGGCGTCAGCGAGGCGCTCTGGAAGTAGAACACCATGTAGGCGCTGAAGAGCGCCCCCAGGAAGAACTGGACGCCGTGGGGAAACCATTCACGGTACCGCCGCAGCCGGGCGTTCGTGGTGCTCTCGTACTCGACCAGCGCCGTCACCAGGATCAGCCCGCCCAGCGCCGCCAGGTAGACCAGCAGGATGAGGTTGTCGAACCAGGCGTCGATACGCTTGAGCGTGAGCGCGTCCCAGAGCACCCCGCCGAAGAAAAACAACGGCGGCGCGTAGCGCTCGTGGCGGCGGTAGAAGCCGTGCGCGCGCCGGAAAAAATCGCTTTGCGCCACGCGCGCCCGCAGCCGCCCGGCCCATCCCGTCTCGCTGCCCGGAGCACGCCTCGCCTCCATCGGCCCGCTACGACGTCGGCAGCGAGGGCTTCGTCGCCCCGACCGCCGCCGCTGCGGCCTGCTGCTTCGGCCTGCGCCACAGCGGCACCGACGAGCACGGCTCGCCGTACATCAGCTTGCGCGCCACCGCTTGCAGCTTCTGCATCGCCACGACGTAGGCGTTCGGCGGCACCACCTGGCTGCCGCACCCTTTCACGACGACGATCCGGTCCCGGTACTTCGACCAGTCCTCGGCCTCCAGTGCCCGCACGAAGTGGTCGCGCAGCAGGTCCTGCCTGCGCCCGAAGGCCACCGAGCGGGCCACGCCTTCGAGCTTCGAGGCGATCAGCATGTAGGCCCACGTCGGCACGATGGCGTCCGTCGAGCAGAAGACGGCCACGTGCCGGTCGGCGTATTGCGCCCAGTCGTGCGCCCCGACGTGCTCGCGGAACGCCTGCTCGCGCAGGATCAAACCCTCGACGAGCAACGGCGCCAGGTCAAATTCGACGACCTCCCGGCCGTCCCATAGCGCGGACAGGTCGTAGACTTCGATCTCGCTCTCGGCGACACGGTTGACGATAGGCTCCATGTTCGATTGCGGATTTCGGATTGCGGAGGGCGGATTGGGCGTTAGGAAGTGAGGGCGGCGGCTTCTTCGCGCTGGGTCTCGACGGCGTGGACGACGTGCGCGACGGCGTGGTCGATCTCTTCGGCGGTGGTGAAGCGGCCCAGGCTGAAGCGAAGGCTGGCGAGGGCGTCTTCGTCGGACCGCCCCATCGCCTTGAGCACGTGGCTGGGCTTGCCGGAGCCGGACGTGCAGGCGCTGCCGGAGGAGACGGCGAGGTCGCGCAGGGCCGTCATCAGGGGGGCCGCCCGCGCCCCGGCGAACGTGACGTTGGACGTCTGCGGCAGGCGCGGCGCGGCGCGCCCGTTGATCTGCACGTCGGGCAGGCGCTCCAGCAGCGCCGTCTCCAGGCGGTCGCGCAGGGCTTGCAGGCGGGCGGCCTCGGCGTCCATCTCCCGGCAGGCGATCTCCAGCGCTGCGCCCATCCCGACGATGCCGGGCACGTTGAGCGTGCCGCCGCGCAGCCCGCGTTCCTGCCCGCCGCCGTCGATCAGCGGCAGCAGGCGCACGCGCGGATCCCGGCGGCGCACGTAGAGCACCCCCGTCCCCTTCGGCCCGTAGATCTTGTGCGCAGAGCCGATCAGCAAGTCGGCGTGCGCGACGCTGACGGGGACCTTGCCGAGGGCCTGCGTCGCGTCGGTCATCAACAAAACACCCCGCGCCCGCACGCGCTCGGCGATCTCCGGGAGGGGCTGCAGGACGCCCGTCTCGTTGTTGGCCCACATCACGGCCACGAGGATCGTCTCGGCGGTCAGGGCGGCGTCCAGCGCGTCGAGATCCAGCAGGCCATTTTCGCGGACGGGCAGGTAGACCACCTCGAAGCCGCCCTGTTCGAGTGCGCGGCAGGCGTCGAGCACGGCCTTGTGCTCGGTCTGCACGGTGACGATGCGGCGGCCCTTGCGCGCGTACGCGGCGGCCACGCCCTTGAGCGCCGCGTTGGCCGCCTCGGTGGCGCCGCTGGTAAAGACGACCTCGCCCGGCTCGGCGCCCAGGCACGCCGCCACCGCCTCGCGCGCCTGCGCGACGGCCTCTTCCGCCGCCCACCCGAACGGATGCCCCTTGCTGGAAGCATTGCCGAACTGCTCCGAGAAAAACGGCAGCATCCGCGCCAGCACCCGCTCGTCGACGGGCGTGGTGGCGTTGTACTCGAGGTAGATGGGCAGCTTCATGGCAGGCACCGGTCGAATCGTTCAAGTAAAACCGGCGCGCGGAGAGGGGGTTTCGAGGATACGGCGACTTCGAGAGGGTACAAGGTCCAGGTTTTGAACCCTGACAGCGTTCAGAAGCGCGTCTTGAGGCCGAGCAGAAAGAGGCGTGGCAGGCCGGGGCGCAGGCCGGCGGGGCGGCGGGCCACGGCGTAGACCTCGTCGGTGAGGTTGCGCACGGTGGCGAAGAGCGAAGCGTAGCGCGAGACCTTCAGGCTGGCGGCCACGTCGAGCACCAGGTGCGCGTCGATGGTCTCGCTTGGGACGAAGGCGCCCTGGCCCGCTTTGGTGCGCATGCGGCTGACGTAGCTGGCGCTGAGGCGCAGGCCGAAGCGGTCGCTCTCGACGCCGAGGCGGGCGGCGAACTGATGCCGGGGCAGATACGGCGGCGTGTCGCCTTTTTGCACGGCGCCCCACCCTTCGAACTCGCTCTCAAAAGAAGACTGGAAGGCGGCGTCGGTGAACGTGTAGGCCACGCCCAGGGGCAGCGACAGGCGCGTGCGGGCCGGCAGGCCGAGGTCGTAGTCGAGCGAGAGTTCGAGGCCCCGCACGTCGACGGCGCCGCCGTTGAACTGGTCGGCGGTGCCCTGCCCGCCGGCGGCGGCGAGGTCGGCGCCGAGGAGGTTGCGGTAGTCGTTGAAGAAGGCGACGGCCTGGGCGCGCAGGCCCGTCCGGCGCAGGCGCAGGCCGGCCTCGTAGTTGACGCTCTCTTCGGGCCTGGTGCCCTCCTTCGACCCCGGCGGGGCGAAGCCCTTGTGCACGCCGCCGAAGACGCCGAGCGCTTCCGAAAACCGGTAATCGACGCCGAGGCCGGGGATCCACACGGTTACGTGGTTCGAGCGCGCGGCGAGGTCTTTGCCGGTACGGTCGGGGTCGTCCTTGCCGAAGTCCTGGCGTTCGAGGGTGATGTTTTCGTAGCGGAGGCCGGGCGTGAGCATCAGCCGTCCGGCGCCGAGGCGGTATTGCGCGAAGGCGGCCAGGGCGCGCGCCGTCTCGACGCGGTTGCTCTCGGTGCCGTGCGTGCCCGCCTGCGTCCGCTGCATCGCGCCGCTGTCCATGCGGAAGAGATCGACCCACTGGAAACGATCCACCTCGTCCTGGTGCAGGCGCAGGCCGATCTCCAGGTTGTGCTCGAGGCCCGGCGTGTCGAACTGAAGGCCGGCGAGGGTCTCGACGCCCTGCGCGTAGTAGGTGCGGTTATTGGCCTTCACTTCGAGGGCGTCGTCGCTCTCGCTGGTGGCGCCGGTGAGGATGGCGTACTCGGCGGCGTAGCGGGCAGGATCGGTCAGCACGTCGCCGATCTCGACGCGGGCGCCGTCGGCGGCACGCACGCGGTCGAGCTTGTACCAGTTGCGCTCGAAGTCGGTGCGGTAGAGCGTGGTGGTCAGGTCGAGGAAGCGAGCCGGGCGGATGAAGTGGCGCAGTTGGACCTGGCTGTGCCCGGCGTCGAGCACGTCCTGCTGCGAGCCGGCGTAGCGGCGGTAGGGAGTGCGCCCGAAGTCGGCG
>JBFGTT010000339.1:0-4826 GCA_041565995.1 Rhodothermales bacterium | reverse complement strand
GCCCGCCGGCAGACGCTCGACGAAGTCTGCTACGGCAGGGCCGCCGGCGGCAACGGCGCCCTCTCCGACGAGGACTTTCCGGAGGCCGGCTGAGGACCACGCAGGCACGGCCCCAGGCGGGGATCGGCAGGCCGCCTCACTCCTCCGGCTTGAGGATGGCGTCGATGCGCACGAGGGCGTCGCGCAGGTGGAGCTGCGTGGCCCGGTCGCGCGTGCGTGGCAGGGCGGCGCGCACTTCGCCCTTGAGCGCTTCGAGCTGGCCGCGCACGTAGGCCCGGATGTCCGACTGGCTCACGTCCACGGGCGTGAAGCTGACGAACTGGAGGAACTGCGGCGGCGGCGGCGTCACCTCCTCGGTCATCAGGTATTCGAGGCGTTCGAGGTAGCCGCGTTGCAGGTTGCGGCGGAACGGATCGACGGCCTCGCCCCGGCGCAGCTCGCGCCAGAGGCCCTGCCGCAGGTCGTCGAACAGGGCCAGGGGCGTGTAGGTGGCCGCGCCCAGCAGGGCCTCGGCCTCGATCATGCGCGCCAGGCGCTGCGGGTCGAGCAGCAGGTCTACCACGCCCACCTGCGTGCTGCGGATGCGGTCGAGCGCGCCGGCGTGCTGGATGCGGCCCAGCACGTCCTCGTCGAGCAGCCAACCGGGCCGCTCGAAGGCGTGCTCGTGCAGGAACGCCAGGGCCGCTTCTTGCTTCTGGCGCGGGACGACCTCGTAGACGGCGCCGTTCTGCTCGTAGGTCTTGTAGGTCTCGTAGACGCCGCCGACGTTGCGCGCCACGTGCCCCAGGTAGCGGTTCCACTGCGTGATGACCTGCCCGTAGAGTTCGTCGAGGTCGTCGTAGTCCTCGCCCTCGCGGTACGTCCATTCGATCAGGGCGGGGACGATGCGCTGGAGGTTGGCGATGCCGTAGGTGCTGGCGCGGACGGCGTCGTCGCCCAGGTCTTCGTTTTGCGAGCGCGGGTCGAAGCGGGCGCCGGTGCGGCCGTACCAGTAGCGCGGGTCGTCGGCGTGTTCCTTGATCCAGGCGTTGAGGGTGGGCCGCTCGGCCCTGGCCGTGGCGGCGTCGGGGATCGGGCGGTAGCCCCACTGGATCGACCACACGTCGTACTCGCCGAGGGCGGGCAGGAAGTGGGTCACGCCGTCGCCCGGCTGCGCCACGTAGTTGAAGCGGGCGTAGTCCATGATGGATGGGGCGGTGCCGTGCGTGGCCGTAAAGGTGGGCGAGCGCAACGAATCGACGGGGTAGGCGATGCTCGAGCCCCAGTTGTGCGGCAGCCCCAGCGTGTGGCCCACCTCGTGCGCCGAGACGAAGCGCACCAGCTCGCCCATCACCGCCTCGCCGAATTCGACGCCGCGAGCCTCGGGGTTGACGGCGGCGGTCTGGATGAAGTACCAGTTGCGCAGCAGGTTCATCACGTTGTGGAACCAGCCGATGTCGCTCTCCAGGATCTCGCCGGTGCGGGGGTCGTGCACGTGGGGGCCGTAGGCGTTCTGCACGCGCGAAGGGAAGTAGCGGATGACCGAGTAGCGCGCGTCTTCGGGGCTGAACTCGGGATCCTCTTCGGGCGTCGGCGGGTCGGCGGCGCGGATGGCACCCTTGAAGCCGGCGGCCTCGAAGGCCCGGTTCCAGTCCTCGACGCCCTGCTTGATGAACGGACGCCACTTCTGCGGCGTGGCCGGGTCGATGTAGTAGACGATGGGTTTCTTCGGCTCGACCAGCTCGCCGCGCGCGAAGGCCTCCGGGTCGCTCGGTTCGAGGCGCCAGCGGGTGATGTAGCAGACCTCGGTGGCCTTCTGGGTCTCCAGGCCGTAATCGACCTGCTGGACGCTGAAGTAGCCGACGCGGTCGTCGCACAGGCGCGGCTTCATCTTGTCCCCGGGCAGCAGCACCATCGAGTGGTTCATCTCCAGCGAGATGGTGCCGGCGGTCTCGTTCGAGGGCGGCTCGGTGGCCTCGTAGGTGAGCACGTTGCGCACTTCGATGTTGCGCGGATAGCTGCGGGCGGCCTTCACGAACGACCGGCTCTTGTCCAGCCGCCGCACCTTGTACTGCTCGCGCCGCTGCTTTTGCAGGCCCAGCACCGGCACGTCGTCGACGAAAAGATCGGTCACGTCGATCACCACGCCCGCCGAGTCCCTGGCGAGCGCTTCGACCTTGAAGGCGCGGACGATAGGCTCGAAGTTGGCGTTTTTGACGGCCTCGAAGATGGGCTGGTCCTCGTCGGCGACGTTTTCGTAGGAGACGATGCGCAGCAGGACGTTTTTGTCCTGTTTCTGCCAGCGCACCACCTGCGTGTTGGCCTTCTCGCCGCCGTAGCCGATGTTGTGGGCCGTCGCGGCGATGCGGCTCACCAGCAGCATCTCGGTGCCGAGGAGCGAGTCGGGGATCTCGTAGTAGAGCTTCTCGTCGAGGCGATGGACGGCGAAGAGGCCCTCGTCGGTCTCGGCCTCGTCGGTGATGACCTCGGCGTAGGGCTTGAGGTCGTTTTTCTTCTTCTCGTCCGGCTTGGCCTGGGCGGCGGCCTCTTCGGTGGCGACGGCGGCCTTGCGCGCGCCGGCGCATCCGGCCGCGAACGCGCAGACGAGCAGGAGGGGGAGGAAGACGCGGAGCTTGGGCATGCCAACAGGATTATCTTGAGGGGAGGGGGGGCTTACTGCGCCCGCACGGTCTGGGCGGCCAGCAGGCGGTCGGTGTTGAGGCTGCTGTCGGAGAAGTAGACGAAGGCGGCGTAGAGGTTCTCCGAGCGCGGCAGCGCGCTGCGCAACTCGCTGCGCACCTGGCGGTCGGGCGAGGTGTAGCGGTACTCGTACTGCCCCTGCTTGAGCAGCAGCCGGCCCTCGTAGCGGCCGCGCTCGGCTTCCCAGCGGAGTTCTTTGCCCAGGTCGAGGATCCAGCCGTTGAAGCTGCCGGCGAGGAACACGCCGCCGGGCAGGCGCTCCTCGCGCGGCGGCACGTAGCTGAAGAGCACCTCGGCGTACTCGCCCTCGACGTCGTTGGGAACGACGGCCTGGCCGTTGAGCAGGGGGTCGAAGCCGCTGGCCGGGAAGCGGGCGTAGTCCGGCGCCAACGTCACCTGGTACGGGCTGGCCGAGAAGTCCGTCCGTTCGATTTTGGCGCCGACGCGCAGGGCGCGCAGGTCGAGGAAGTAGTCGGCGGCCTGGGGTTCGAAGGCGCTTTCGGGCTGCAGGTAGAAGAGCAAGTCGGGCTGCTGGGAGAGCGAGGGTCGGTCGCTGCACCGGGTGCCGTCGAGCTGGCCGTTGCGCACGAAGCAGACGTTGTAGTCGAAGACGTTGCCGGCCAGCGCCGGCGGCGGCGTAAACGTGAGCACGGGCTGCGAGGAGGGATAGCCCGATCCGCCGGTCATCACGGGGTCGATGTTGAACTGGGTCGCGGTCGCGTTTTCGGTCACGAAGAAGGCGCGTTCGAAGAGCACCTCGTCCTCGCGCCCCTGCTCGGTGACGCGGAGGATGTAGTTGCCGCTGATGCGGAAGTTGATGCTCTGGTTGGGGAAGGCGTAGCGGTAGTGGGTGTAGGCGATCTGCGTGTTGCGCGAGACGGCGTAGTCGAAGAGGTCGTCGCGGTCGAACGAGGTGAGGTATTCGCCGGGGGTCAGGTCGCGCTGCCAGGAGCGGTCGGCGTGGTAGAAGTAGGCCGAGAGCGGGCGCCCGGAGGGTTCCATCAGGTCGAATTCGAGCGTGAGCTTGCCCCCGCCGCGCAGCGGCACGATGGGCAGTTGGTCCTCGGTGCCGGCGTAGAGCTGGATGGTCTGGACCTGGTCGAGCGCGGTGCTCAGGTGCAGGTCTACCGCCGGCGACTCCGCGCGCTGGGGGCGCGCCCGCCGGTTGGGGGCCTGTTCGCCCTCTTTCGGGCCGCTGCATCCCGCCGTCCACAGGGACGCCACGCACAGGCACACCAGGCATCGAAGAAAAACGGGCAACGGCTTCATCAACGGGGAGCGTTTGTTCGGGGGGGATCGACACGCGGCGGCGCGGTAGCGAGCACGTCGGTAGCTGTTGATAACGCCGCCGTTCCGGACGGTTCCGGGAGGGCGCCTTTTCGACGGGGCGGTTGCCTGCCGGGCCGTCAACCCGAAGCGTCGAGCCGAGCCGGGCCGTAGCGTTGCGTCCACGCCATCCGGGCGGCGAAGTCCGTCCAACGGGCGGCGGTGTTGAAGTCGCCGGCGCGTTGGGCGGCGCGGGCGGCCTCGTGGGCGTAGGCGGCGGCGCGGTCCGGTGCGCCGGCGCGATAGCTGGTTTCGGCGAGCCAGGCCAGGCGTTGCCGGCGGAGGATCTCGCGGCGCCCCGGCGCAAGGCGAGGGTCGTCCGGCATCGGGATCTCGCTGAGGTCCTGCGCGGCCACGTCGAAGCGCCCGGCGGCGGCGCGGAGCAGGGCCGCCAGCACACCCGCTGCCGGCAGCGCCTCGCGGTAGGCGTCGAGGCGGCGGGCGCGTGCCTCGGCGGGCGCGCCCGCCGGTAAGATTCGCAAAACGTCGGGGTAGCCGGCAAGGGATTTCCGCATGACCAGCAACGCGGCCTGCTCGTGCGCGTAGCCGGGCAGCCCCCGCAGCGCCGCTTCGTAGCGCGCGCGGGCGGCGTCGGGCCGTTCGAGCAGGCCGTAGGCGTCGCCCAGGAGCACGGCCAGCGCGGGCGGGGTGCGTTCCCCCGCCGCGGTGTCCAGCCGGGCGGCGACCTCGGCGGCGGCGCCCTCGGCCAGCCGAAGCTGCGCCCAGGCTGCCAGGGCCGGCTCGTAGGCGGGCTGCGGGGCGAGCGCTGACTCGAACAGCGCCAGGGCGCGGGCGGTGTCGCCGGCGGCCAGGGCGGCCTC
>JBFGTT010000338.1:0-4832 GCA_041565995.1 Rhodothermales bacterium | reverse complement strand
GGCGTCCCGGTCGCGGCCCAGGTCGCGATAGACCGAGGCCAGGTGTACGTGCGCCGGCACGTCTTTGGGGGCCAGGGCGAGCACCCGTTCGTAGCGGGTGGCTGCCGCCTCCGGTTGCCCCTGGTTCTGGTAGAGGTGGCCCAGGTAGTAGGGCCAGCGGGCGTCGTCGGGTCGCAGCGCGGCGGCGTTGAGCAGGGCCGGCTCGGCGGCGTCGTACAGCCCGTAGGCCAGCAGCAGTTGCCCCATCGTCCCGTAGGCGTCGCCGGCGGTATCAGCAGGTTGGCGGCCGTCGGCGAGCGAGGGCAGGAGCGCGTGCTGCGCCTGGAGTTGAATGCGGGACGAGTCTTGCAGTCCCTCCAGGCTCGGCAGGACCACGGGGTGCAGCACGGCTTCGGCGGCAGCCCTCCCGCCGGCCTCGTCGTTGGATTTTTTACAGCCCGCCAGGCCGATGCACAGGCACAGGCTCAACCTCCACAACTGGCGCCACAAGCTTCGTCCGGGGTGGACGTATGGGCGTGTGGACGTGTGGACAGCCTGCCCCGGACTTGATCCGGGGTGTGGACGAAAGGGCAAAAGATTCGTCGTCTCGTCGCGTCGTCTCGTCGCGTCGTCTCGCCGAGTCGCCCGCGCGTCCATACGTTTCTTTTGACGGCTACCGTTCACGGGGTTTCCACCGGTTTACCCTGTCCTTCGACGAGCGTGTGATATCGACCAGCGGCCACGTCGTTCCATTGCTCCACCCTCCCGCCGGGCCAGTACACCCGCACGCCGACCGCTTCCGGTTCATCCCCCAGGCCAAAAAGCACCCGCGCATCGCTCGCCGAGGCGTAGCTGCCGTCGCTGTGCACCCGCCGCCAGCGCACCGGTTCGCCCCCTCGCAACAGCGCCACGCGCGCCCCCAGCATCTCCCGGCCCCCCACCCCCGTCAGCCGAAGTCCCACCCACCGACGCGCCTGCCCCACCTCGTTGCGCAAGACCCGCAGCGGCCCCTCGTTGTTGAAGACCACTACGTCCGTGTCGCCGTCGTTGTCGAGGTCTCCGGCGGCCACCCCCCGGCCCACCTGCGCGCGCGCGAAGACCGCGTCGTCGGGCGTGGTCTCCTCGAAGCGGCCCTGGCCCAGATTCCGGAAGAGTTGGTTGGTCTGCCGCAGCGGCAGCGGCAGGCCCGCCTCGGCCTGCTCGGCGATGAGCTTGACCTCGCCGTTGGTCACGAAGAGGTCGAGCCGGCCGTCGTTGTCGTAGTCGAGCGGCGCCACGCCGAAACCCGTGAAGACTTTGCTGGGCAAGGCCAGGCCCGTGGCGCGCGAGCGGTCCTCGAAGAGGCCGCCTCCGAGGTTGGCGTAGAACGTGTTGGTTTCCGTGGAGAGGTGGGTCATGAAGAGGTCTTCGTCGCCGTCGTCGTCAAAGTCTTCGGCGGCCACGCCCATGCTGGCCTCGGCCTTGCCGGCGGCGTTGACGGCGGCGCCGGCCATCACCGCCTGATTCTCGAAGCGACGCCCCCCCTGGTTGATCCAGAGCTGGTTTTCCTTGCCGTCGTTGGCCACGTAGAGGTCCGGCCAGCCGTCGCCGTTGAAGTCCGCCGCGACGACGCCCAGGCCGGGGCCGAAGGCGTCGCTGAGGCCCATCGGGAGCGTCACGTCCTCGAAGGTGCCGTCGCCCCGATTGCGCAGCAGGCGGTCCGGCTCGTGTGCGTAGGCGTCGGGGCCGCAGTAATCGCGCCGGCCCGAGGGGGCATAGCAGGGGTGGTCGTTCTGCAGCGTGTAGGCGTCGTAGTTGACCACCATCAGGTCGAGCCAGCCGTCTCGGTCGAAGTCGAGGAAGGAGGCGCCGGTGGACCATCGCGGGTCGTCGGTGACGCCGGGCTGCGTCACGTCGCTGAAGGTGCCGTCGCCGTTGTTGCGCCAGAGTTGGTTGGCGCCCCAGTTGGTCACGTAGAGGTCGGTGTAGCCGTCGTTGTCGACGTCGCCGGTGGTGACGCCCATGCCGTAGCCGGTGGCGCGGAGGCGGCTTGCCTCGGTGACGTCGGTGAAGTGGAGGGTGCCGGTTTCGACGAGGTCGTTGCGGTAGAGGCGGTCCAGGTAGCGGGCCAGGTCCGAGGAGTCGGCGTCGGTGCCGAGGGGGTGCCCCTGGACGGCGTAGAGGTCGAGGTCGCCGTCGTTGTCGTAGTCGAAGAGGGCGCCCCCGGCGCCGGTCATCTCGACGAAATACAACTGGCCCGACATCCCGTTGACGTAGTTAAAGTCGAGGCCGACGGCCGCCGATACGTCGGCGAAGGGCGATGCCTGCGCGGCGACGGGCGGTGCCGTCTCCGGGGCGGGCGTGCTGCACCCGGCGAGCCAGAGCCAGAGGGCCGGCCACAGCGCCATGCCGACGGTTCGTTGAAACTTCACCATGCGCTGGGTTTGCGTTGCTGCCGCAGGACGGACGGCGCTAAGATAGCGCACGCTGGTCAGTGTGTTGGCGAATTCTCGGTGGCGCCGGGCCACGCTCTCGGACGACGACGGCACCCTTTCCTGCCAGAAAAACCGTATCCACGACGGCTTTTTCTCATTCCCGTCCTTATTTTAGATGCGGGAGCCTATTGATTTAACCTGTTATTGCCCCTATACTATCAGGCAAATTGCTGGAAAAGGCGCTCTTTGGACGTACCGAGCGCCGGAAAAACCGGTAATGGAGCGCGTTACATTCCCGGTTTTTTGTTCTTTATCGTCTGAGACAGGAGCGTTTCATCCCGGAGCGGGCCGTGCCTGCTGTGGGATTTCCGGATTGCACGAGGCGGCTGCCGTCTCGGAAAAGCGGGGTAAGGATACCGATCGCCGAAGCGGCTTGCTCGGCGTCGGTCAGGAGAGGGGCGGCTTCTTCCGAGACGACGCGCCGGGGTTGCCCCGAACGCCGGTTACGAAGCACTCACTCGTTTTGCACCCTGCGTAAACTGGAGGAAAACATGGTACCGAGAGCTACACAACCCAAAGGAGGCTTCTTCAGCCGAACGGTCTGTGCGCCGACCTGGCTGATGGTCTTGGCCGTCCTCTTGATGAGTTCCAGTCTGGAGGCGCTGGCCCAGGAGAGCGTGCAGGCCCGCTACGAACAACTCAAGGAATCGGCTGAGACGGCGAAAGAGCGCTACGCCGTCAACCCGACCGGCCGGAGCCTGGAGGTCATGAACCGGGCCGTCGACGAGTTCCGGCGCTACGAGCAGGCCAACAGCGCCACGCTACGCCTGGTCCGTCCGGGCGACGTGGGCGCCGCCAGGACGCTCGCCACCGGCGGTCCCGACGGCTTCGGCTACACGTTCATCGACGACACCGAGCCGGGCGGGCCGATCTTTAGCTGGATCGACATCTCGACCACCGGCGTGCTCATAGCCAGCGGCGACGACGTCTCGTCCGGGCCGGTGGCGCTCGGCGCGCCGTTCGGGTTCTACACGCAGACCTACACCCAGGTGGTGGCGGCCACCAACGGCTACCTCTCGTTGTTCGACGCCGCCGACGGAGGCCCGGACCTCTCGAACGACTGCCCGCTGCCGGCCACGCCCAGCACGCCCGGCGGCACGCCCGGCGCGCGCATGTACCCCCTGCACGACGACCTCATCAGCAACATCTGGCATGAGTATTTTGCGTTTTGCCCCCATCCCAACGTTCTGGGAGGGTGCGACGTGTTCCACTACGACTCGGATCACTTCGCCGGCTCCGGCCCGTTCGAGTTTGAGGTCATCCTCAACAACGCCACCGGCGACTTCCTCTACCAGTACCTCGACACGGGCAACAACAACACCGAGGCGGGCAGCGGCTCGACGACGGGCATCCAGAACCGCGTCAACGTCGAAGCGCCGATCGGGTTGACCTACGCCTGCAACGCGGGCGGTACGGTGCCGGGGCCTGGCGACCCCGCCCTGGCCATCCTGTGGGAGTTCCCGGACCTCACCACCGCCGACCTGGAGGTGACGAAGACCGTCGATGACGCCACGCCCGAAGTGGGTGACGTGATCGAGTACTGGATCGAGGTCACTAACCTGCAAGGCGGCAGCACCGTCGCCCGCGTCATCGACAAGCTGCCCGCCGGCGTCACCTACGTCAGCCACACCGCCTCGCAGGGCACCTACGACCCGAACACCGGCTTCTGGGAGATCAGCACCGTGGCCATCGGAAGTAGCGTGTCGCTTCACATCGTGGTCGTCGTCAACACCCCGGCGCCGGTGACCAACACGGCCTTCATCGGCTTCAGCACGCTGCCCGATCCCGATAAGACCAACAACAGGGCCAGCGTCACGGTCAACCCCATCTCGGCGGACCTCTCGCTGCGCAAGGAAGTGACCGCCTTCGGGGTCGAAGACGGCGTCGCGACGGCCACCTACAAGGTGACCGTCACCAACAGCGGCCCCAATGACGTCTGCGGCGTGGAGGTCGAAGACCAACTCTCGGCAGACATGACGGTCGTGGGGCTTTCGACGACGCAGGGCACTGTCACGGGCGTCGGCACCGGTACGCTGACGTGGGACGTGGGCTGCATCGACGTGGGTGACAATGCCATGCTGACGCTCACGGTGGAAGTGCCCGAAGGCGGCAGCCTGCTCAACGTGGCCGAAGTGACCGACTCCGGCCTGCCGGATCCCGACTCGACGCCGGGCGACGGTGAGGGCGACGACTTCTCCGCGACGACCGCTGGCTTCCGGGATAATCCGGAATTCGTGCGGGGTGTCGGTCCCGGCGGCATCGTCTCTCGCGGCGGCGAGCGCTTCTTCGCCGACGTCTCGCTCACCAAGACCGTAGATAACTCCACGCCGGCTGTAGGCCAGAACGTCACCTACACGCTGACGGCCAGCAACGCCGGCC
>JBFGTT010000337.1:0-4833 GCA_041565995.1 Rhodothermales bacterium | reverse complement strand
GCTGTTCGTGGTCTCGGCGCTGATGGAGCTGGGCTTCAAGCTAAGCGTGCTCGTCGGCGCTGCCGGCATCCTGACCGTCGCCCTCGGCTTCGCCTCGCAGACCTCGGCCTCGAACGTCATCAGCGGCGTCTTCCTGCTGGCCGAAAAGGCGTTCTCGGTGGGCGAAATCATCCGCGTCGATCAGACCACCGGCGAGGTGCTCTCCATCGACCTGCTCTCGGTCAAGCTGCGCACCTTCGACAACCTCTACGTGCGCGTGCCCAACGAGATGCTCATCAAGTCGCAGATCACCAACCTGACGCGCTTCCCCCTCCGCCGCGTCGACATGCTCATCGGCGTGGCCTACAAGGAGGACCTCGACAGGGTCTGGCAGGTGCTCCGGGACGTGGCCGACCGCAACCCGCTCTCGCTCGAAGAGCCGGCGCCGCTGTTTATCTTCCAGGGCTACGGCGACTCGGCGCTCACCTTCCAGTTCTCCGTCTGGGCCGCCCGCGAAAACTACCTGGACCTGAAAAACAGCATTCACCTGGAGGTCAAGCAAGCCTTCGACGCGCACGGCATCGAGATCCCCTTCCCGCACCGGAGCCTCTACACCGGCAGCATCACCGAGCCGTTTCCGGTGCGCTTGGTGCAGTCCGACGAGGCGGCGGCGTGAGCGCCGGGAGGGTTTCTCCCTCGGAAGGCAACCTGTGGCGGCCACGGGAGTTAACGCCGTTAAGCGCCACGCAACCGAAGTGCCATGCCCGCCGTCGTTCCTGCTGAAATGCCTTCGCCCGCCGCCCCGGCAGACCCCACGGGCCACTACGACGTCATCGTCGTCGGCTCCGGGTTCGGGGGGAGCGTCTCTGCGTTGCGGTTGGCCGAGAAGGGCTATTCGGTCCTGGTGCTGGAGAAGGGCCGGCGCTTCCGCCCGGAGGATTTCCCGAAGACCAACTGGAACCTCCGGCGCTGGCTCTGGCGTCCGGCGCTGGGCTGGCGCGGCCTCTTCAAGATGACCTTCTTCCGCCACGTGACGGTCCTCTCGGGCGTGGGCGTCGGCGGCGGCTCGCTGGTCTACGCCGCCACGCTGCCCGTGCCCCGCGCCGACTTCTTCGAGGCGCCTTCGTGGGCGCACCTGGCCGACTGGCGGCGGGAGTTGGCGCCGCACTACGCCACGGCCCAACGCATGCTGGGCGCCACGCGCCATACGCTCACCACTGCGCCCGACCGCCTGCTGCGCGAGGTAGCCGCCGAGATGGGCCGCGAAGAGCACTTCACGAGCAACCCCGTCGGCATCTTCTTCGGCACGCCGGGCCGGACCGTGCCCGATCCCTTCTTCGGCGGACGCGGGCCGGAGCGCGCCGCCTGCCTCTACTGCGGCGCCTGCATGACGGGCTGCCGCCACAACGCCAAAAATTCGCTCGACAAAAATTACCTCTACCTGGCCGAACGCCTGGGCGCGCGCATCCAGGCAAACACCGAAGTCAGGGCCGTGCGCCCGCGCCGGGGCGGCGGCTACCGCGTCGAGGCCGTCGAGGCGCGGGGATGGCTTCGGCGCCGACGGCGCGTCTACACCGCCGACCGCGTGGTCCTGGCCGGCGGCGTGCTGGGCACCACCGACCTGCTGCTGCGCATGAAGGCCGACCCCGACGGCCTGCCCCGCCTCTCCGACCGACTCGGCCGGCAGGTCCGCACCAACTCCGAGAGCCTCATCGGCGTCGTCACGCCGCGCGACGACGAGGACTACAGCGAGGGCATCGCCATCACGTCCATTCTGCACACCGACGCCAACTCGCACGTCGAGCCGGTGCGCTACGGGGCCGGCTCGGGCTTCTTCCGCGTGCTCTCGCTGCCGCACGCGCCCGGCGGCACGTTCTTCTCCCGGATCGCGGGCCTGGTCCGGGCCGTCGTCCGGCAGCCGCTACGCTGGCTCAAGATCCTGGCCGTGCGCGACTTCGCCCGGCACAGCCTCATCGTGCTCTACATGCGCACCGCCGAGGGGACGCTGACGCTGCGTCGCAGGCGGCGGCCCTGGCGGCTCTTCCGGCAGGCGCTCGCCACCGAACTCTCTGAGGGCCTCGCCCCGCGCGCCTTCATGCCCGAAGCCACCGCCATCGCCGAGCAGGTGGCCGAAAAGGTGGACGGCGTGACGATGGGGCTGGCGACGGAGGCCACCCTCGGCACGCCCTCGACGGCCCATATCCTCGGCGGCTGCTGCATGGGCGACGGCCCCGACGACGGCGTCATCGACGCCCGGCACCGCGTCTTCGGCTACGACGGGCTGTACGTGGTCGACGGCTCGGCGGTGTCGGCCAACCCCGGCGTCAACCCGTCGCTGACGATCACGGCGATGGCCGAGCGCGCCATGTCGTTCATCGAGGAAAAAGCGCCCGTCGAGCAGGCGCAGGTGGTCGGTTAGCCGCCTACTGCGACGCCGCCGTCTTGGGGGCGGCGCTTTCGAGGCCCAGCGTCTTGCCTTTCTCGACGGCGGGCACGCCCGTTTGCATCCACACCGGAGCCGGCGCGTCCTTGAGGTAGTGGTCGAAGAACTGCTGCATGCGCACGGCGAAGTCCTTCTTGTTGGCATATTTTTGCAGGCCGTGCGGCTCGCCGTTGTAGTTGAGCATCCAGACGGGCTTGCCGAGGCGGCGCAGCGCCACGAACAGCTCGATGCCCTGGTACCACGGCACCGCCCCGTCGTCGTCGTTGTGCATCATCAAGAGCGGCGTCTCGATCTTGTCGGCGCGGAAGAGCGGCGAGTTGTCGAGGTAGCGCAGCGGGTAGTCCCAGAGCGATCCGCCGATGCGGCTCTGCGATTTTTCGTACTGGAACATCCGGCTCATGCCCGACCCCCAGCGGATGCCGCCGTAGGCGCTGGTCATGTTGGAGACGGGCGCGCCGGCCTCGGCGGCGCGGAAGAGGTTGGTCTCGGTGACCATGTAGGCGATCTGGTAGCCGCCCCAGCTATGCCCCTGCACGCCTACGCGCTCGGCGTCGACGAAGCCTTGCTGGAGCAGCATCGTCACGCCCGGCAGCACGGCGTTGACGGCGCTCTCGCCCGGATACCCGACTTTGTAGGGGATGTCCGGTACGAAGAGCAGGTAGCCCCGGCTGACGTAGAAGGAGAAGTTGATGGTCGAGCGCGAGGGCGCCGGCGCGTGGTGGCGGTGCAGGTTGTCGGCGTTTTTCTCGTAGAAATACACCATCAGCGGATATTTGCGGGCCGGGTCGAAGCCGTCCGGCTTATAGAGCAGCCCTTCGAGCGGCAGGCCGTCGAGCGAGGTCCACGTGACGGGTTCGACGGTGCCCCAGCGGTAGTCCGCCTGCTGCGGGTTGGCCTCGCTAAGCTGCCGCGCGTCGGCGAAGTCGAGGCCGGCGGTCCACAGGTCGGGGAAGTCCACGAAGCTCTCGCGGGTGAAGAGGAGGCGGTCGGCGTCTTCGGTTTTCGTCGGTGTGGAGAAGCGCCGGTCCATCATCACGAGGCGGGCGGGCGGCTGCGTGCCGGCGGCGCGGTCGCGGTAGAAGCCTTCGGCCTTTGTGGCGTAGTCGAAGGCGTTCAGGAGCATCGGCGCCTCCGGGTCGAGGGCCTGCTCGTCGGGGTCGAGCTTGACGTAGCGGAAGCGCAGGTTCTCGGCGCGGCCCCGGCCTTCGGTGAGACTGCGCGGCGGGCGGCTACCGGCGGGATCGACGGCCCAGAGGTCGTGTTTGTCGTAGACGAGGAAGGCGTCGTCGCCGGCGGTCCAGCCGGCAGGGCCGTAGGGGTCGGGCAGGTAGGGCCAGTCGTGGCGTTCGTTGTGGAAGGCGTGGGGGATCGACGCGGTCAGGTTGACGGCCTCGCCGCCGGCCACGGGCATCGCGCGCCAGGCCAGCGCCCGGCGGTCCCACCACGTCAGAAAGCGGGCGTCGGGCGAGAGGTCGGCGCTGTCCTGCACTTTTTCGAGCACGCGGCGGCGCTGCCCGGTCTGCACGTCGATCAGGTAGACGTCGAAGTAGCGGGGCCAGTCCCACGAAATTTCCTGCCGGTAGGGCACGTTCGCGTTGCCCAGGGCCACGTCGGCCTCGCCCTCGCGCCCGACGGAGACCTCCGGCACGGCTTCGTCGGCCAGTTGCACGAGGCGACGGTCGGCGAGGTGGACGACGGCGCGGTAGGTGCGCTTTTTCTCTTCTTCGAGCTGTTCGAGCTGCATGGGCTGGAGCAACGGATCGGTCCAGCTCCAGACATCCAGGACCACCTTCTCGTCGTCCGGCACGAAGGTGGTGTCGTCCGGGGCGGGGCGCGGGGCGGTGCCCAAGAAGAGGCGCGTGCCCTTTTTCGAGAAGGCCACCTCGCCGTGCTCGCCGATCCACCAGCCGGCGGGCAGGCCGGGCGACCCTTCGGCGGCCAGCGCCGTCGGCGCGTCGTCGCCCGCGCGCCAGTGGTAGAGCGTGAAGGCGGGCTGGTCGGCGGCGTAGTCGTCCCGGTTGGAGAGGAAGGCCGCCTGTGTGCCCGCCTCGTCGAGGGCGGCCTGCGTGTAGACGCCTTCGCCGGTGAGCAGCGGCGTCGCCGCGCCCGTGGCCGTCGTCACGGCGAAGACGCCGTCGGCGCTGCCGTCTTTGTTAGAGGCGGTGTAGACGAGCCATCGTCCGTCCTTCGAGAAGAGGTAGGCGGTGGCGTCTTCGAAGCGCGTCTCGGCGCCCGAAGCCAGCGCGCGCAGCACCAGCGGCGTGCCCTCTTTCTTTTCTTTTTTCTTGTCGTCCTTTTGCTCCTCCTCTTTTTGCTCCTCCTTGTCCGGCTCCTCGGCCTGCGTGGTGTCTTTCTCAGCTGGCTCTTTTTCCAGGAGATAGGCCACGTAGCCGCCGGCGTCTTCGGGCAGT
>JBFGTT010000336.1:0-4834 GCA_041565995.1 Rhodothermales bacterium | reverse complement strand
CCGTGCCGCCTTCGCGCGCCAGCCGCTCGCCCGCCGCGCCTTGCATCCGCACCACCACCAGCGCCGTCTCCAGCCCCGTCGCGCCCAGAGGGCGGCCCTGCACCTGCAACTCCACCGACGCCGGCGCCTCCGGGCGCCAGCGCGCCGCGACGACGCTGCCGGAGGGCTGCAAGCGGTAGTTGGAGGCGTCCGCGGCGAAGGCGGGGTCCAGCGCGGCGTTGAACGTCAGCCGCAACGCGTACGGCCCCAGCACCTCCCACCGCGCCACGATGAGCGTCGCCGCCGGAGCCTCCGGGAAAGCGACGGCGAGGGCTGTCTGGCCGGCGGGCCGCCCCTCGGCGTCGCGCACGCCCGTCCAGCGCAGCGTGTCTACCAGCGCCGCCGGAGCCTCGAATCGCAGGATGACGGATCGGCCGGCGCGTCCGAGCAGCAGCGCGGCGGGCCTACCGCCGGCATCCAGAGTGAACTGCGCCGCCCGCAGCGCCGGATCGAGCGGCTCGGAGAACGTCAGCTCAACGGCTGCAGGCTCCGGGTAGGCGACGGCTTCGACGAAGGCGAGGGGCCGGGGCCGCACGAGGCGTTCCTCAGAAAGCGGCGAGAGCGCCCCGCCGAACCATCCGCGCAAGGCGTAGCGCGCCGCGCTGCCCGGCTCGTCGAGCAAGGCGTCGGATGTCGTCGTGGCGAGGGCGTCGAGCGCGCCGCCGGGTGGGCTGCGATAGACCGTCACGGAGTCGGCGCCTGCGGCGTGCCAGGCCAGGGCCACACGCGCGTCGTCTTGCGCCAGGGCGCGCTCCCAGAGAGGCGGCGGCAACGCGGCGTACGGTGCCTCGAAGACGAACCGGCGCAGCCGACCGTCGGCCCCGGCGGCGACGAGTTCGGGCCTGCCGTCGCCGTCGAAATCATCCGCCAGCAGGGCAATGCTGCGCAGGCCGGAGGCCGCCTCCGGATCGGTAGCGCCCCGGTGGAAGCGCAGCGTCCTGCGCATCGCGGCGTCGAAGCTGAAAACGTAAAGGTCGGGCGCGTGGACGAGCACGAGTTCGTCCGCGCCGTCGCCGTCGAAGTCCGCCGCCGTCATCGATCCGTGGCGCGAGAGCAGGCCGCCCTGCACCGGCAGGCTGTCGAGCAGCACGTAGGCGTCGTCGCCGGCGTTCTCCCAGAAATAGTACAGCCCCACGTCCGGTTCGCGCTCGCCAGCGCCGGTGGGCTGCAACCAGTTTTGCGTGAAGGTGACGAATTCGGGCAGGCCGTCGCCGTCGAAGTCGCCACTGCCGAAGCGCGCGCCGGCGTTGTAGCGGCTGGTTTCGTAGGTCCACGTCGCGGCCAGGGTGTTGTCTCCCGTCGCCTCGTAGAGGATCCAGTCGCCGTCGCCGTCGCCGGTGAGCAGGTCCGCCCGGCCGTCGCCGTCGAAGTCGTCGAGCAGCGCGAGCGGCTGCTGAAACTCGTTTTGCGTGATTTCTGATAAGGCCGTGCCGGTGGGATTGTCGAGGCGGGCGACTTCTCGGTAGGCGGCTCCGTCGTATTCGAGGAGGCGCCACTGGCGGGTGTTGTGGACGAGGATTTCGCCGCGCCCGTCGCCGTCGAGGTCGGTCAGGCGCGCGCCGAAGGCGGCTTCGGGGTCGAAGGGATTGTCCAGGCCCGTCGTATCGACGAAGCTCACGGCGACGGGGAACAGGCTCTCGACGGTCTGTTCGAGCACGAGCGTTGCGCCGGCCACCTGCGTCAGTAGTTCGAGCAGGCCGTCGCCGTCGGGATCGCCCACGTCGCGCGGGATGACGTTGGCGAGAAGTTGGAACACAGGCTGGAAACCCGTCCCGTCCCACTCGAAGGTCGCCAGCGTATCGCCTATCCATCCGTCCTGGTAGCGGTTGAGGGTGATTTCGAGCAGGCGGTCGCCGTCGAAGTCGGTGGCGAAGGGCAGCAGGTAGCCGTGCGGCACCTCCAGGATCTGCTCCGAAAAGAGCGCCGTGTGAAGCCGTCGCGGCGGCACCTCGAAGTCCGCCGTGCGCGAGGCCGCCAGGCCGGCGCGGTTCGTCACCGTCAGCGTCACGCGCGCCGTGCCGCCCCGGCCCGTCTCGTCGGCCCAGGTCAGTCCGTGGCGGCGAGCGCGACGGTCCGAGCGGACGGTCGAGGCGGCGCCGTCCAGCTCCACGTGCATCTCAGCGTCGGTCAGGTCGTCCGTGGCGAGGTCGGCCACGACGGCGTGGCGGCTGCCGGCCAGCCCCGTATTGAAAAGCTGCGGCGTGAGGGTGGGAGGCGTCCGGTCGAGGTAGACGCGGCGGCGATCCTCAACGGTGCGGCCCGTGCGGAGCGAAGCGGCCAGGCGGAGGGTGTAGACGCCTTCGGGCAGCGTGCCGGTGGACCAGACGGCCAGCGTGTCGGCCAGGCGCTGCTCGGTCACCGGCCCGGCCAGGCGTTGCCAGTCGGCCTCGTCGAGGTCGGCGTCTCCGGGGGCGAAGTAGACGGAGAACGAGGCGAAGGCGGGATCGACCACGGAGCCGGTGACGGCCAGGGCGTCGCCGGCCCATCCCGCGTCGTGGTCCGGTGCGTCGATCTCCACGCGTGCGGGCAGGCTGCGCGCGAGCGCTGCGGCCACGTCGAGCAGACCCGCCGCCGTGCGGTGATCCCAGCCGGGGAGGTCCAGGTCGCGCGCCGTGCCCGTGAGGATGTCCTGGATGGCCGCCGGCGAGAGGTCGGGATCGACCGAGCGCAGCAGCGCCGCCGCCCCCGCCGCCATCGGGGCCGCCACCGACGAGCCGCTACGCCGCCCGTAGAACTGCTCCGGGCGGACCTCGCCGGCCTCGTCGGCGCGGGGCATCAGCGTCGTGAAGACGAACGAACCGGGAGCGCCCACGTCGATCCCGATGCCGAACTGCCCCCGCCCGGCGATGCGCGTGCCGTCTTCGGTCAGCCACGCCACCGAGAGGACTTCGGGATAATCCGACGGATAGTGCGGGCGGTCGCCGCCGAGGTTACCCGCCGAGGCAACGACCACCGTGCCCTGCGCGACGGCAAACTGGATGGCTTCGCGCATGATGGGCGAGTAGTACACGTCGCCGAAGGAGAGGTTGAGCACGTCCACGCCCATCTGTGCGGCGTAGACGATGGCGGCGGCCACGTCGTCGTCGTCGCCGAGGCCGTCGGCGCCGAAGGCGCGCAGGGGAAGCAGGCGGCAGCCCGGCGCCACGCCCGCGATGCCCTCGTCGTTGTCGAGGCGGGCCGAGAGCACGCCGGCGACGAGCGTGCCGTGGCCGCGCCCGCCGCCCGTCTGATCGTCTTCGGACGGATCGGGATCGCGCCCCCGGTAGTCGCCCGGCTCCACCGCCGCGGCACGGTCGACGAAGTCGAAGCCGTAGAGGTCGTCCACGAAGCCGTTGCCGTCGTCGTCGAGGCCGTTGAAGTCCTCCGGGTCGGCGCGTCCGTTGCCGTTGCGGTCTTCACCCGGATGGATCCACACCTGCCCTTGGAGGTCGGGATGATCGAAGAAAAGCCCGGTATCGACGAGGCCGATGCGCACGTCCGGGCTGCCGGTGGTGACGGCCCACGCCTCGAAGGCCCGGATGACGGGCAGGTGGGCCAGGCTGTCGAGCAGTGGGTCGTCGCGCAGGGTGCCGAGGGCGTCGAGGCGGTAGCGGTGGTTGTCCTGCACGTAGGCCACGCCGGGCTGCGCCGCCCAGGCCGCCTTTAACGCTTCCGGTGCAGCGTCCCCGGCCACGTGGAGGGTGTAGGCGGTGAAAGGCGCCGGGGCGCGCTTGCCTGCCTCCTCCCCCACCCTCGCGATGGCTTGCGCACTCTCCACGCCGTCGAAGAGCGCGGCGAAGGCGCCCTGCTTGCCCGCGCCGCCCTGCGCCAGCGCCGCCGCCAGGGCCGGCGGCGCGTCGTCGGCGAGGCGGACGATGAAGGAGGACTGCGCGGCGGCGGTCAGGGGCAGGAGCCAGAGCGCTATACAAAAGATTTTTTTGAACATGCGGCAGAAGAAAGGACGCGCCGACGAGCGGACGAAACGACGAAGATTCGTTGCCTGTTGTTTCGTCCAAACGTCCATACACCCGTACCGGAATCCGTATCACCCGCCTTGCCGGCACGCAGCCAGGCAGTGCGCCAGCCGCCCCGCCAGCTCCCTCCGGTCAAACTGCTGTGCGTAGGACTCGTTCGGCACGGGTAAACGGCCGGAGCGCCACGCCGCGAAGAAGTCCGCCAGCGCGTCTTCAATAGCCGCCACGTCGTCCGGTTCGACGACGCAGGCGGCGCCGTAGGGCCGAAGCGCCTCGCGGGCGGCGCCCTCGGGCACCAGCGCCAGTATCGGTTTGCGCGCGCCGAAATACTCGAACAGCTTGCTCGTGGAGATGCTCTCGGCGCCGGGCCGCCGCCCTATCGTCATCCAGAGCACGTCGGCGGCGAGCTGCTGCGCGACAGCCTTCTCGTGCGTCACGTATCCTTCGTATCGGACGAGGTCGGCGATGCCTAAGTCGGTTGCCAGGCGCTGCGAGGCCTCCGGCAGCAGGCCCACGAACACCGCCTCGATCTGCTGCCGCGCTTCGGGGCTGCACGCAACGAGCCGCGCCAGCGCCTTCAGAAAGAAATCGGGCGTCTGCGCGTCGTAGAAGACGCCGGTGTAGAGCAGCCGCATCTTGCCCTTCGCCCGCAGCGCCGGCCCCTGCCTGAAATCCTCCGGATCGTATCCCTGCGGAATCACCGACACCGAGGGCGTAAAGCCGGCGGCGGTGTTCCGCTCGACGAGCCCCTGCTGCATCTGCGCGTTGATGGCCACGGCGTGGCGGCTGGCGCGCAGCACGTACCGCTCCTGCCATTGGTGCAGCGCCCGGTGCAGCGGCGT
>JBFGTT010000335.1:0-4846 GCA_041565995.1 Rhodothermales bacterium | reverse complement strand
CGTGGCGGTGCCGCTGCACGAGGCCGTGCGGCGCTGCGCCAGCCGCGTCGCCGTCTCCCTCTCCGAGAAAGCGGTCAAGCTGGACTTCGATCTCGACCCTGCCGCGCCGGCGGTGCTGGGCGACGCGCAACGCGTCGAACAGGTGCTCGACAACGTGCTCTCGAACGCGGCCAAGTTTACCGACCGGGGCCGCGTGACCGTGCGCACCCGGCGCGCGCAAGACGACGTGATGATCGAAGTGGCCGACACCGGCATCGGCATCGACCCGGAATACCTGGGCAGGCTCTTCACGCCGTTCTTACAGGAAGACAACCGCCTCAATCGCCGCTTCGAGGGTACGGGCCTGGGCCTGGCCCTCGTCAAACGCCTGCTCGACCTGATGGGCGGGCGCATCGAAGTAGAGAGCGAAAAGGGCAAAGGCTCGACGTTCCGTATTTTTCTGCCGGCGGCGGCCTAGCGAAGGGCCGGACGAGGGAGGTGTGGATGAAAGGCCGTGTGGCCGTCCTTTGGCAGTCCACCCCCCTATCGCGCAAGCGTTTCTGGCATCAACCCTTCCCCGTTTCCCCCATCCCCCTTCCCGCTTCCCCCGCTTCACCCCCATTCCGCAGGGCGATGCGGACGTTGCGCAGGAAGCCCTCGAACCCGGCGCGCTTGACGGGGCTCTTGCGGAATGTCTCGCGGAAGGCGTCCAGGTCCAGTTCGATCCATTGGCGCAGGTCGGTGTCGGGGAAGCCGGGGCGCGGCAGGTAGCGCGGCTCGTCGGTGGCGAATTTGAATTTATTCCAGGGGCAGACGTCCTGGCAGATGTCGCAGCCGAAGATCCAGTTTTCCATCAGCAGTTGCAGCGCCTCCGGGATGTCGTCGCCGCGATGCTCGATGGTCAGGTAGGAGATGCAGCGGTTGGCATCGACGGCGTAGGGCTGGTAGATGGCGTCGGTGGGGCAGGCGTCGATGCAGCGGGTGCAGGAGCCGCAGTAGTCCGGGAGGGGGCCGTCTTCGGGCAGCGGCACGTCCACGATGAGTTCGCCGACGAAGAAGAACGACCCGAGGCGGCGGTTGATCAGGTTGGTGTGTTTGCCGATCCATCCGAGTCCGCTGCGCTGCGCCCAGGCTTTGTCCATCACCGGGGCCGAGTCCACGAAGGCCCGCCCGGCGATGCCGCCGGCGCGCGCGTCGAGCCAGTGGTAGAGCAGGTAGAGTTTTTCTTTGAGGACGCGGTGGTAGTCGTCGCCCCAGGCGTAGCGGCTGATCTTGCCGAGGGCGTCGGAGGCAGGCGGCTCGACGGGCTGGTAGTAGTTGTGCAGCACCGAGATGACCGACTGCGCGCCCTCGACGAGCCTGCGGGGATCGACGCGCTCGTCGAAGTGGCCGGCCATCCAGTGCATCGAGGCGTGGCGGCCTTCGGCGAGCCACCGTTCGAGGCGGCGGGCTTCGTCGTCGAGGCGGCGGGCCTGCGAGATGCCGCAGGCGTCGAAGCCGAGGCGGGCCGCTTCGGCCTTGAGGTCGCGGGCCAGCCGCGCCTGCGCCTGTTCGTCGAAGCCGGGCATCGGCCGTTGCGGTCGTTTGGGGCGAGGTCGGAGAGCTACTGACACGCCACAGCCCGTTTCCGGTTCAGCGAGGAGGAGGCCGTTCAATCGACGAGCCGACGAGAGGACGAGCCGACGAGAGGAAGAGTCGACGAGAGGACGTGTGGACGAATCGTTCTTTTTCATCCATACGTCCACACGTCCATACGTCCTTTCGCTCGGTGGCCTGCCTCGTCGCCGTTAAGATTCAGACCGGCGGGGCGATATTTTCAGGATGCGGTTCCGGGCTTTGGCGGAAGGCACACGTCTCGGGCCGGCGTCCTGCCGGCTTACCCATCGTGCAGGCTTAAAGGGAGGGGAGGATTGTATGCGTCGATACCTGGTGCTTCTCGCCGTGCTGCTGAGCGCTGCGCCGGTGCGGGCGCAGAGCACCCACTGCTACCTGGCCGCCGACAAGAGCGACGGCAACAGCAACCAGAACAGCCCCGACCGCCTGACGTCGTTCGACTGGAGCACGGCGACGGAAACCGACCTGGGCATCATCACCGGCAATAGCGCCAAAAACATCGAAGCGCTTGCCTTCAACCCCGTGGCGCAAAAACTCTATGCCACCGACGCAGGCCAGTTCGGCGTCATCGACGTCAACACCGCCGTCTTCACCAAAATCGGCACGGGCGTGGGCATCTCCACCAACGGGTCGGCGGGCAAGGTTACCTTCGATGACCTCGACGGGCTGATGTTCAACCCGGAGGACGGGCAGCTCTACGCCGTGCAGCGCCGCACCGGCAGCGCCGACGACGTGCTGCTGAAGATCAACCCGGCCACCGGCACGTTCATCCCCAACGCCTTCGACACCGACGGCAACGGCAGCGGCGACCGCGACTACGTGGTCATCAACAGCGTCTCCTCCGACCCCCGCGTCAGCCCCCCCGACCCCGCCGTTCAACTGCGCGACATCGACGACATCGCCTTCGTCTACAGCGGCGGAAGCAGCACGCTCTACGGCATCGCCAACGACGGCAGCGGCCTGCCCCGGCGCAACGTGCTCGTGAGGATCAACAAAAACACCGGCCAGTCTACGCGCGTCAACCCGGTAGGCCAGAGCAAGCTCACCCTCGGCGACGTCGAAGGCTTCAGCGCCGACGCCCAGGGCACGCTCTACGCCACCACCGGCAACGACAGCAAGAACGACGACGGCACCGCCAACCCCAACGCACGCAACAGCTTCTACCGCCTCGCCCCGGACGGCACGCCCACCAAGCTCGCCTCGCTCGGTCAGTTCGGCCTGGGCACCGTCTCGGCGGACTACGAGGGCGTCGCCTGCCTGCTCGACGGCGTGGGCGTGCTGCCGGTAGAGCTGACTTCCTTCGACGCCCTCGTCGACGGCGACGCCGTCCAACTGGCCTGGACCACCGCCTCCGAGACCAACAACGCCGGCTTCGAGGTGCACCTCTACAATCTGCCATCCGCCATCGGCAATCTGCCATGGCAGGTGCTCGGCTTCGTCGACGGCCACGGCACGACGGAACAGGCGCAGGGCTACGGCTACCGCGTCGAGGGGCTGGCGCCGGGCCGCTACGCCTTCCGCCTCAAACAGATCGACTACGACGGGTCGTTCGCCTACAGCCCCGCCGTGGAGGTGTCCGTGGCGCTGCCGCAGGCGTTCCTGCTCAGCGCCGCCTACCCCAACCCGTTCAACCCCGAAACGCGCTTCACGCTGCAACTGAGGCGAGGGCAGCCCGTGGCCATCCACGTCTACGACGTGCTGGGCCGGCACGTGCAGACGCTCTTCGACGGCACGCTGGAAGCCGGGCAGGCGCGGGTGTTCCGCTTCGAGGCGGGCGACCTGCCCGGCGGCGCCTACCTGATCCGGGTCGAAGGCGCCGCCTTCTCAGCCACGCAGCGCGTGGTGCTGGTCCGGTAACGGCGTCGGCGCGGCGAGGCCCGTTCGTCCCCGCAAATAAAAAAGCGGGCCTGCCCGGAAGAGGCAGACCCGCTTTTCGTTACCGAGCCGGTTCAGGGCCGATGCTTACCGGAGCGGGATGGTATCGACGCGGCGGAACTGGCTGGCGCCGCCCTTCTTGGTGGTCTGGCCCGCCGCGCCGAGGCCCTGCGTGGTGATGCGGCTGGGCGCGACGCCGTTGTCCGTGTAGAATTTCTCGACGGCGCGGGCGCGGTCCTCAGAGAGTTTCTGCGGGTTGCGCTCGTCGCGCGAGGCGTAGCCGTCGAGGCGGACGTTGATGTTGGGGCAGTTCTGCAGGATTTCCAGGTTAGCCTGCAAGAGCTGGCGGGCCTGGTCCGTCAACACACTCGAGTTGCGGTCGAAGAAGACCGAGTTCATCTCCGAGATGTCGCAGTTGAAGCACCCTTCGTCGGTGACCGTGATGGTCATCGTGCGGGAGTCCGAACCGGCGCTGTTGGAGAGGTTGAGCGTGACGGTGTAGGTGCCCGGCGTGTTGTAGACGTGCGTGGGCGTCGGGCCGGTGCCGGTGGTGCCGTCGCCGAAGTCCCACTGGTAGGTCAGCGGGGCGTCGCCGCGCACGTTGGCGCTGAAGCGGACCGTCTTGTCGGCGTCGCAGATGCTGACGTTGGTCTTGTTGGCCGTGATGGTCACGATTTCCGCCGGGGCGACGACGCGCACGGTGCACGACCTCGAGGAGGTGCTGCCGCTGTTGGTGGCGGTGAAGGTGACGGTGTAGGTGCCGCCCTGGGCGAAGCTGTGCGAGGCAGTCAGGTCGCCGGCGGTGCCGCCGTCGCCGAAGTCCCAGCGGTTTTCGATGGGCTTCGAGGCGACGTCGGCGTTGGTGGTGGCCGTGAAGGTGCCGGTTTCGCCGACGAGCAACTGGGCCGGGCAACTGATCGAGAGCACCTCGACGGGCGTGAAGGCGCGCTTGAAGTTGATCTTGAGGCCGATGCCGTAGCCGGCGAGCATGTCGAGGCCGCCGAAGCCGTTATCCTCGTTGGCGTCCATCGCGTTGTCGGGCGTGGTAAAGCTCGAGACGTTCTCGATGAAGAACGAGGTACGGTCGTTGAGGGCGATGTCGAGGCCGGCGCCGACGACCGGGCCGAAGGCCGTTTCGCTCTCCTCGGCCCCCGTACGGAAGCCGTTCAGTTGCTGGGTGACGGTGCCGAAGGAGGCGTTGACGCCGAAGACGAGGTAGGGCGCCACGCGGGTCCGCGCGTTGGCGAAGGTGTAGCGGCCCAGGAGCTGCACCGTGTGGCGGATCGTCGGGTCGTCGTTGATGCCCGCTTCGCTGCCCTCCTCTTCGCGGAACTGCGTGATGATGGGGTAGTTGCCCAGCTGGTAGCCCAGGCTCAGG
>JBFGTT010000334.1:0-4849 GCA_041565995.1 Rhodothermales bacterium | reverse complement strand
GGCTCCACGTCCACCCCTCGAAGCGCCCCGTGCCCTTGATCGACAGGGCGTAGGTGCCCGGCGCCAGCTCTTCGTAGACCCACCGGCCGTTGCTGTTGGGGTTGAACGCCTGCGTGATGTAAAGCCCCCGGCCTCCCCGCGCGCTAAAACCGAACTCGGCGTGCATGGAGGTCTTGCCAGCGAAGGGCTGCCCGTCCTTCTTCACCAGAAAGCGCAGGTTGGCGGTGCCTTCGGCGGGCGCCTGGTCCCACACCTGGTCGATCTGCTCGGCAAACCAGCGCGCGTACTGGCGCTGCGTTTCGGTTTCATCGCCGGCGGCAGCGTCGGCGGGTTCCGGTGCAGGACGTTCCGTCGCTTTCTCCTCTTCGTCCCGAGCCTCCCCGGCAGGTTGTTCGGCTTCCGCCGGCTCGTCTTCTTCTCCCTGGTTGTAGCGCCAGGCGCTTCGGCGGTTTTCCTCTGTCATGCGGCCCATTTTGACGACGGTCTCGCCCGCGCGCCTCAGCGTCAGGCGCACGTCCACGGCGGGCGTGTGCCCCATCCCGTGGAGCACCTCGACGAGGTCCTCGCTGAAGCGTTTCTGCCAGCGGTCGCCGTAGGTCTGCCGGGCGTAGGCGAGGATGTCCGCGCCGGAAAGCCCGTCGAGGCCCTCGAAGTGATACCATTGGCCTTCGAAGCGGACGACCGGCGCGTCGCCCTCCCAGCGCACGGCGGTGAAGGGCGAGGCTTTCTCGGGCACCTGCCCGCCGGCGCTTTGCGCAACGCACGCCAGCATGAGGCACAGCGCCAGGCAGGCCCGGCGTGCGTGCGGGGTTGTCGTCAGCGCGTTCATGGTCTTCCACCGGTTGGTGAGCGGCGGGTGGCGGCTTCTTACGGATCCGTGCCTACGTCTAAAGTCGCGCCGTGCATCCGGGTTTCGATGGGGTGGGGGAGGGTGTGGGCGGTTGGGCGTGTGGGCGTTTTTGCTTCCCCCATACGTTGATCGCGGCCGTCGCGGCGCCCTGCGCTAGGCGAGGAGCAGCACCATCAGGCTGCGCGGGCCGTGCGCGCCGAGGACCAGCGCCTGCTCGATGTCCGCCGTCTTCGACGGCCCGGAGACGAGCACGCCGAAGCCCTCTTCCTCGATCCGGAGGCGCGCGTAGGCCTCGTGCATGTTCCACACGATCCGCTCTTTTTCCAGGAGTACGGCCAGATGCTGCGTCAGGAACGGCGCCGCCCGGTGGATCAGCTCCGACTCGGGCAGCCACACCGCGCCGTTCTCGGCCACGCCCAGGCGGCCCCGGCACACCAGCAGCTCCAGGCCGGCCAGGTCGTGCGGATCGCGCACCGCCTGCAACGGACCCGGCCCGTTCCCGTAGCCCGGCACCGTCGAGGCGACGTGCGTCAGGCCGGGATACGCCCGGGCGAGCGTCGCAGCCACCGCGTCGGCGTCCACGTCGACGGCCTCGCCGCCGATCTCGTGGATCACGCGCCGGAAATGCGCCGCCAGGTCTACGTCCGGCGCGGGGAAGGCGGGCGGCTCCGGCAGCGGCGAGGCCGGCGGGCGGTTTTGGCGGAGGGCTTGCAGGATGGCGTCGCGGCTGCTCATCGTTTCGTCCGGTGCCGGGTGTACCATGCGTGGAAACTCTGCCGGGGGGCTTCGGGCACCTCGCGGTGGCGCCCCCACACGTTGCGGCGGTGATAGATCAGCCGGCGCGGCAGCGTCCGCAAGGCCCACCGCAGCAGCCGCCCCAGGAGGCGGTAGAGCGCCGGCTGCGCCAGGACCGTCCCGGCCATCCGCACAGCCCACCGCTTGCCGGCGGTTTGATGCCCTTGCCGCGCGATGATCTGCCGCCAGGCGTAGAGCTGCCGGGGGATGTCGATCTTGACCGGGCACACGTCGCTGCACGAGCCGCAGAGCGTGGAGGCGAAGGGCAACGAGCGGTACTTTTCGAGGCCGAGGCCCGGCGTCAGAATCGCGCCGATGGGGCCGGGGATGGTCGAGCCGTAGCTGTGGCCGCCGCTGCGCCGGTAGACCGGGCAGGTGTTGAGGCACGCCCCGCAACGGATGCACTTGAGCGCGCTGCGGAAGTCCGCCCGGCCCAGGTGGGTGCTGCGCCCGTTGTCGACGAGCACCAGGTGCATCTGCTGCCCCGCGCGCGGGCGATGAAAGTGCGACGTATAGACCGAGAGCGCCTGCCCCGTGGCGCTCCGGGCCAGCAGCCGCAGGAAAACGCCCAGGTGCTCGGCCTTCGGGATGATTTTCTCCAGGCCCATGCAGGCGATGTGCAGCGGCGCCAGGTGCACCCCCAGGTCCGCGTTGCCCTCGTTGGTGACCACGACGAAGCCCCCCGTCTCGGCGACGGCGAAGTTGACGCCGGTGAGGGCCGCGTCCGCTGCCAGGAATCGCGCGCGCAGGTCCTGCCGCGCCGCCTCAGTGAGGTACTGCGGGTCGGTGGCGCCCTCCAGGGTGCCGAGCCTCTCGTGGAAGAGCGCGCCGATCTCTTCCTTCTTGACGTGGATGGCCGGCGCGACGAGGTGGCTCGGCGGCTCGCCCCTGAGTTGCACGATGCGCTCGCCCAGGTCGGTGTCTACGACCTCGATGCCCCGCGCCTCCAGGTACGGATTCAGCCGGCACTCTTCCGTGAGCATCGACTTGCTCTTGACGATCCGCCTGGCCCCGTGCCGGTCGAGGAGGTCGCCGACGATCCGGTTGTGCTCCCCGGCATCTTTCGCCCAGTGCACGTGGATGCCGTTGGCGGCGGCCTTCGCCTCGAAGGCGGCGAGGTATTCGTCCAGGCGCGAGAGCGTGTGAACTTTGATCTGAGAGGCCGCCTCGCGGAGCGCCTCCCACTCCGGCACAGCGCGGGCAGCGAGGTCCCGCTTTTCCCGCGCGTGCCAGATCGACCGGTCGTGCCAGTCGGTGCGGGCTTCGTCGGCGTTGAAGCGCGCCGCCGCCGCCGGGTGATCGACCACGGGTAGCGCCAGGAACGGCTCGATCATGGGGCGCCTCCGCTGAGGATTTCGGCGACGTGCAGCACCCGCAGAGGCAGCTTCCGGCGGCGGATCAGCCCGTCGAGGTGCATCAGGCACGACATGTCGGTGCCGGTGATCACCTCGGCGCCGTGCGCCAGGTGATCCTGCAGGCGGTCGCGCCCCATCTTGACCGAGACGGCCTCTTCGCCGACGGCGAACGTGCCGCCGAAGCCGCAGCATTCGTCGGGCCGGTCCAGCGCCACCAGTTCGATGCCTTCGACCAGGCGGAGCAGGCGCCGCACCTTGCTGAAATCCGGCCCGTGGATCTCCGAGGCTTGGCCGAGTCGCAATCCGCGCAGGCCGTGGCAACTCTCGTGCAGGCCCACCCGGTGCGGGAAGGCGGCCGCCAGGCGGCCTACCTGTAGCACGTCGGTGAGGAACTGGCACAGCTCGAAGGTCCGCTCGCGGACGTGCCGCACGGCGGCGGTCTGCTCCAGCGTGCCGTAGTGCGCGCGCACGTGCAGCACGCAGCTTGCCGATGGGGCCACGACGTAGTCGCAGCCCTCAAAATTTCTCACGAAAAGCTGCATGGCGCCCCGGCTTTCGCCCTCGAAGCCCGCGTTGGCCAGCGGCTGTCCACAGCACGTCTGGTCCGTCGGGTAGGCGACGCGGCAGCCGAGGCCCTCGAGCAGGCGCAACGTGGCGACGGCCACGCCGGGGTAGAACTGGTCGATGTAGCAGGGAACGAAAAGTCCGACGTTCATCGCAAGAAGGCCTCCGGCAGGCCGCCGTCCACAGTGAGGACCTGGCCGGTGGTCTTGCCGAGCCGGCCTGAGACGAGCAGGAAGACGGCCTCGGCCTGGTCCGCCGGGGTGACGGCCTGCTTCGTGAGCGTGCGCTGCGCATAGAAGTCGGCCAGGCGTTGCCGCAGCGTTTCGGTGTCCTCGTCGTCGGCCCAGGGCAGGTCGTACCTGGCCAGCGAGGCGATGACGCGCTCGCGCGGAAACATGGCGCTGCCTTCGACGACGGAGGCCGGCGCCACGGCGTTGACGCGCACGCGGGGTGCCAGCGCGACGGCCAGTTCGCGCACGAGATGGTTGGCTGCCGCCTTGCTCGCGTCGTAGGCGAAGCTACCTCGCTTGGGCACCACCGCGTTGACGCTGGTGACGACGACCAGGCTGCCGGGCAGTTCCTGCGCCGCCCAGAAGCGCGCCGCCTCGTCGGCCAGGAGGAACGGCCCGGTGACGTTGACGCGGAAGCTGTCGGACCAGCCCGCGTCCGGGATGCGTCCCTCGGCGCTCGGGCTGACGTAGAGGCCGGCGGTGACGACGAGGTGATCGACGCCGCCATAGGCGAAAACGGTTTCTTCGAGGGCTGCGCGCACGGCGGCGCGATCCGTCGCGTCGCAGCCGAGGCCGAGGACATCGCCCGCGCCGGAGAGGCCGGTGCCGGCCACCCCGATGCCCATCCCGATGCGCGCCATGACGGCGTCGGCGGTCGCCTGTGCAGCCGCTTCGTTGAGGTCGAGGGCGGCGACGACGGCGCCCTCGTCGAGGAGCCGGCCCACGACAGCCTGCCCGATGCCGCTGCCGGCGCCGACGACGGCCACGATCTGCCGGGCCAGCTCTTTTTCCGGCGGCATGCGCCTGAGCTTGGCTTCTTCGAGCGCCCAGTACTCGATGTCGAAGGCCTCCTGGCGCGGTAGCGCCGTGTACCGGCTTACGGCCTCCGCCCCGCGCATCACCTCGATGGCGCCTCGGTAGAATTCCGCCGTCACACGGCTTTCGCTCTTCGACTTGCCCCAGCCTATCATGCCCAGGCCGGGAATCAGGAAGACCGTGGGATCGCCGCCTCGGAGGGCCGGCGCGTCGGGGCGATGGCACGTCTCGTAGTAGGC